>CAMVDK010000063.1 GCA_947166165.1 uncultured Porphyromonadaceae bacterium | reverse complement strand
GATTGACCTGAGCGACCCCGCATTCTCGCCGGGTGTCCACAAGGTGAGCATGCGCGCGGTGAATCCCGACTTCGGCTACAGCCCGGTCTACACGTCGACGTTTGTCAAAATCGCCTATGCCGGTGCCACCGGACTGGAGTACTGGATCGACGACAACCTGGCTGCGGCGACCACTCTGCCGCTGAACACCGAATCCGACGCGCTGCAGACGTTCGAAATCGCGCTGAACGACCCCGTGCGCTTCCCGCCGGGAGTGCATAAGGTGAGCATGCGCGTGGTGGACCCCGCCAAGGGCTATAGCCCGGTGTACACCGCCATGGCGGCCAACCTGCCGGCCGGTGCTAACACCCACATCGTCTATTGGCTCGACAACGACTACGCCGGCCGCCAATCACTCAAAGCGCTGCGCACCGGCGCCGACGCGTCGCGCTTCTTCTCCTTCCTCGACATGTCGAAAGTGACTGAGGGGATGCACCACATCAAGTTCCGCATCATGGGCGACGGCAAAGAGAAGGGGGCCGTGTACAGTTACCCCTTCCTGATCACGCGGCGCTACAACCCGAGCAGCGACGTGTACATCAGCCGAGAGAACTACTGGCACGACCACGCGTCGAGTTATAAGAACGTCAACGGCCAGCCCCATGCGTTCTACACCGCCACCTACGAACTGGACCCCGCCGACTTCGAGGTGGGCCAGCACGAGTTCCACGTGCAATATATGAACTCCGAGCAGGTGTGGAGCGAGGAGAATGTGACTTACTTCTACAAGGACGCCGCCACCGCCATGCTGGTGCCCGGCCTGTTGCCGCCCGACGCCAGCGCCATCGACGACCTGCCGGCGGCAGCGGTCGACGAAGACTTCTTCTGCACCAGCCAGGGCGAGACCCTCGTGGTCGACTGCCTGTCGCCGCGCCTGGGCAGCGTGGCCGCCATCGTGGTCTACGACATCACGGGCCGCGTGGTGGCGCAGACGCAAGCGCCGACCGCCGACGGCAGCGTGCATGCCGAGGTCGACGCCTCGGGCCACGCCGGCCAGATTCTCATCGTGCGCTTGGTGAGCGGCGAGGCCTGCTTCGCCCAAAAAATCATCATGCGTTGACCTAACTATGAAGTACGTCAAGTCTGAAAGTGTATAGGCAGGGGTGGTGTGTCCTCCCCGCCTGAGGCAAGCCCCATAGCTTGCATGGGAAGTGTATCAGAATTATGGAGCGAAGGCAGAATTGCCCGGAGGGCAACATTTTAATAACCCTGGGCCACCGCGCAGCGGTGGCCCAGGGGAAAGTGACTATAGTCAAAGCGCCTCTGAAAGAGGCCACACGACGGTGATGGGTATACCGCGGCCATAGTGGCCTCCTCCAGAGGCTGTGCTACCAACGGATGGCTTCCCCCGGGCCATCGCTGCGCGCTGTTCCGGGGTTATCCAGATATAGCCCTCCGGGCACCCCCCGGGCCATCGCTGCGCGCTGTTCCGGGGTTTAGCAGACACGAATTATTAAAATTCAGAAGTTTTGAATCGTTATCTCGTTCTTGCCCTGTTGGGCTTGCTGACGGCGTTGGCCACGGTGGTCAACAACCTGTTTTCGCCGGCCATGCCGTCGCTGGCGTTGGAGTTGGGCTGCGATGCCTCGATGGTGCAGCTGTGCCTCACGGCCAGTCTGCTGGGTTTGGCGCTGGGCCACATCGTGATTGGCCCGCTGAGCGACCGCCTGGGCCGTCGCGGCCCGCTGCTGTGGTCGATGGCCACCTATGTGGCGACATCGGCGGCGCTGGTCATGCTGCCCGGCGTGGAGACGATGATTGCGCTGCGCCTGCTGCAGGGCGCCGCCGCCGGTGGCGGCATCGTGATTTCGCGCTCGGTGGCGGCCGACATGGCCGTGGGCGGGAAGCTGATGAAGATGCTGGCTGCCATCAACGTGATTAACGGCATCATGCCCATCGTGACGCCGATGCTGGGCGGCGCGCTCACCACCGGGGTGGGGGCCACGGGACCGTTCTGGGGCATGCTGGTGGCCGGCGTAGTGCTGCTCGTGGGCTGCTGGTTCTTGGGCGAGACCTTGCCGGCCGACCGACGGTCGACGAAGAGCTGGCTGGCCACGATGCGCCTGTTCGACTGCGTGGCGCACAACGGCGAGGTGATGGCCACGATTTTTCATCAGGCAGGGGCGCTGATTGTGCTCTTTGCCAACATCGCCTTCACGCCCTTCCTGCTCAGCAGCGAGGGCTACGGCCCCGAGGCGATAGGCATCGCGCTGGGCAGCAACGGCATCTTCACCGCGCTGGGAGCCGGCTTTGCGCCGGCTTTAGGCGATGCGCGGCGCGGCATCCTCGTGTCGGCCGTGGGACTGATGGTGCTGGGGCTGCTGCAAGCCGTGCTGCTGTGGAGTCATGCCGGCTTGTGGCCCTACGAGGTGGTGACGTGCCTGATGCTGGTGATGGTGGGCGTGACGCTCACCAGTTCGTCGAGCCACGCCATGGAGCTGGCCCGCGACGTGGCGGGCACGGCGTCGGCCGTGCTGGGCGCGGTGGGTTTTGTGGTGGCTGCCGTGGTGCCGCCGCTGACCACCGCCGGCGACAAATTCCACAACACCGCGCTCATCTTCCTGGCCGGCCCCACGATGGCCCTGCTGTTCGCCATCTTGCAGCGCCATGTGGCAAGCCACCACCAACATACTAAATCATAAGAAACAAAATGAGGGTGAGTCAATTGACTCACCCTCTCTCTTTAGTGTTTCAAGAGACGTTGGTCTCTTGGTGGTCTTGTTTACTTCATCATCTTGACGGTGCTGGTAGTGCCGTCGGTGTAAGTAGTCACGACGATGGTAGCACCATCAGCCTGAGCCATACGCAGGCCAGCCATGTTGTAGTAGCGTACGTTAGCGATGGTCTTGCCAGCGTTGATGTCGTTAACACCAGTGATAGTGTCGCTGAAGGTCACATTGATGTTGACTGGTCCGTCAGGCATCACGAAGCTGTAAGTGTCAACGGCGCGCATCGGCTGATAGTCGATGGGCATGCCCTGGCCATCGGTGATGCTGAGTTCGTAGAGGTTATTGCCAGCATCGATGGTGATAATCACGGTCTCGCCAGCAGCAGCCTCCTCGGGGCAGGTGATGGTACCCTCACCAGTCTGGTTGATGGTGATGGCAAACCTCTCGGTCTGAGCACTGGGAACGGTAGCCTCAGCCTCGGCGGGCACCGACTCTTGTTCGCCATAAATGGCAGTCACTTGAACGGCGTGGTCGCCCGGCTCGACACCCTCGAAGGTGTAAGTGAAGACATCGCCAGCCACGGTCTCAACGAGTACGCCATCCAGATAGATGTTGAATGCGTCGGGGGTTTCAGCGGGAATGTAGGTGATGTCGTCGACATTCAGACGGAACATGTCGGTAATGTGGAAGTGACGGATAGCGACATAGCCCTCAACACCTTGATAGCTGCTAAGGTCGAAGGTGTATTCGGTCATCGTGTCGGTGGCGGTCAATTCTTCGGAGATTGCCTCAAAGTTGGCAGTGTCGGTGGGATTGCTCGTTGAAACATAAACGGCGAAAACTTCTCCAGCCCAACTGGCATCCTGTCCTGCTGCCCAGAACGAGAATGTGCCGTCAAGAATAACCTTTGGTGATACCAACCAGTTGTCGGGAGTGAGAGCAGTGCCTTGATAGCTTGCCGAGGTCACATGGCCAATACCACTATGGTTATTGAAATTATTGCCAGTGAGGTGATACCACTGGTAGCCGTCGCCGTCGGCGTCAATACTCGTCCAGCCACCTGTAAGATCGGTATTTGTATTATCATTGGTGTCTTGCTCAAATTCCTCGGTGTAGGCAGTGGGCGCAGCCAACTCCCAATTCGCTACGATAGTACCGTCGGCGTTGCCTTCAGCGGTGAGGTTGGTGGGCGCGGGCTTCTCGGAGGCGATGATGGCCGTCGTGGCGGTAGCGCTGTTGTTGTCGAGAAGCACATCGCCCTCGTAGGTCACTTCGGCAACGAAGGTCAACTCTTTGCCAGCATCGAATATGGTGGTGGGGATTTCTAATGCGAATTCCTTCTTTGCACCCGGAGCAAGTTCCTCAACAACAGTCTCGTTAACGAGTTCCTCGTCGCCCATGGTGATGGTGACGGTGTAGTTCTGTGCAGCTTGGCCACCACCATTGGTAACGGTGGCAGCAACATTGATGGTCTTGCCGGCATTCACCGATGCGGGAGCAGCGAGAGAAATTGCCAACTCTTTGTCGGCATTGAGATTAACTGAAATATTGTCGACATACAGATAGTACTGGTCGGCATCCGAGATAGCGTGGATGTAGAAACTGTAATAGCCAGTCGCAGGCACCACAACAGTGCTGTTCGAGAAGGCCTGGGCTACATCATTGTCGACATCGGTCGACTCGATAATAGAGAGAACTTCGCCGTCCTCGGCTTCGGGAACCAGCAACACCTCAAAGCGCTCGGGATATGAGCTCAATCCTGCCCATGCGTCGATGGAGAACGTATAGCTTGAATTAGCCTTGAGCTCCATGGGCGGGAAGATCAGGTAATCATCGGCAGCGTTGGTGCTGTGGTATTTATAGCCAGCACAGAGATCGGTATGAGCATCATCGGCATAATACAGCCCCCAGGTTGAATTATCCTGATTGGCGTCATAAAAACTGATTTGTCCATACTCCTCCTCGGTGTTCAACGTGTTGAGATACGGCAAGCTCACAGCATTCTCGGGAGCGTCGGCAAAGCGAGCCACCTTGTTTCTGATTGGCATGCCCTTGACGTCGGCCGATTTCTCGATTTTTACAGGGAACTTCGACGCCTTAGTCATGGCGTCGACTTTGCCCCTGATCGCCCATGCTCCTGTAACGACGAGCATGAGCGACAGTGTTGAGAATAACAATTTTTTCATAAATCGCAAAAATTAAAGTTAGACAATATGAATAAAAAATCTCACAGTAATCTATATATGAACAAATCCCAATTTCAGTGAATTGGCGCTTTGGTCGTGCAAATTTCGAAAAAAAAATTGGAGTCTGCAAATTTTGAGCAATAAAAATGTGAAATTAATGTAGCAAACAGCGAAAAATTCGTAGAGTGGTATATTTATAAAAATGAATTTGACCGAATAAAAATGAGTCCTACGTTTAAGATTGCTGAGCGAAACCGGGTCAAAAACCTCCGACCCCATTGACCCGCTTTTGGCAAAACCGGGTCAAAAACCTCCGACCCTATTGACCCGCCTCAAAACTAGACCAATGGAGCGAGCCAAAGCAGAGATTTATGCTGAGGCAAAGCCCATTGGTCTAACTTTGGGGGGAACTATTTCCAACCACTTTGAATGATGTCGCGCCCTCCGATTGCTATAGAAGGCGGTGAGGGTCTATCGCGCGAGATAGTCGGCATAGAGTTGCCGCAACTCGTCGGGAGTGACACCCACGGCGCGGAGCTGGCTCATGAAGTAGTCCATTTCGCCCTGCAGGAGTTGTTCGCGTCGTTGACGCACGATGATGTCTTTGGCATCTTGAGCCACAAAGTAGCCCAGGCCACGCTTGGTGTAGATGATGCCGCTCTGCTGCAGGTGGTCGTAGGTGCGCGCCACGGTGTTGGCGTTCACTTCGACCTGTGCGGCGAGTTCGCGCACACTGGGCACCTTGCCGTCGACGGCCAGCGTGCCGGCGAGGATGTCGTCGCCGATGCGGTCGGCAATCTGCAGATAGATGGCTTTGTTGTCCTTGAAATTCATGACTGATTCATTTGCTTGCAACGGCTACTGCCGAAGCGGTGGCGGCGGCAGCCACAATGATACTGACGATTACCATAACTCTCCAATGATTAAGTTAGTGAAAAATACCTCTTGAAACCACATCCTTGCGGCGGAACACCGCCCAGGCGAGCACCCAGTAGAGCACCAGCTGCACAGCCGACGCCACCAGCATCGTGATGGCAAAAGTGCCGTCCTGGATGTTGTTGAAAATCCGCATGGCCATACCATCGACATCGAAAATGCGCAGCGCAATCATGCCCACGACAATGATGACCATCTCGACGGCATAGACGGCGGCGAACGTCTTGAGGAACGACAGCTTGGGCCACAGCACGCTGCCCAGCAAATAGAGCCCCGGCGAAGCAATCAGGCTCAAATACATCGATACGTGGAACAAATCGGTGCGCCCCATGATTTTGCCCAATTCTCCGGCCGAGATGAACCGCGACACCGTCGGCAGGAAGTTGATGGGTCCCGGCACGATGAAATTGTCGCTGCGGGCAGGCCACAGCACCACCACACGGGTGAGGTCGGCCAGCTGCGTCACCACAAAGAAGGCCACGGTGTAGCCCACCACATAGATGAGCACGTTGACGGCAAATTTCTCGGTCATCGACGACGGCGAGGTGAGCAGCTCGGTGCGCCCCGTCTTGGTCATCAGCCCGCGGAACGAGAGCGAGGCCATGATGGTGGCCGACACGCTGAAGCACAGAAACACAATCACATATCTCGCGTGGATTGAATCGGGCGCGCTGTCGCCATGCGACACCCAGTTGCCGAGCACCATGAGCGTGGTCAGCACGGCATAGAGCACCACCACGGCGAGCACAAGCTGCCGCCAGTTCTCCACCACTTCCTTGCGCAGGGCCAGCGTGAAGCGGCCCCAATCGAATACTTGATTTTTCATGACTTCAAAGTTCATTTAGCGTTAAACAATTGGTTGATGGCCTCGGGCTGCTGGAGCGTGGCGTTGAAGAGCATCTCCAGGTCGACGTTGGTCTCCTCGGTGCCGTCGTTGGGCATCACGCCCAGGGCGCCCATGGCGTTCTGCTGCACGTAGAGCGGCTGGTCGCCCGCTACGATGGGGCGGAAGGCGAGCCGCTGCCCCACCTGGCCCAGGCTGGCGTTGAGCAGCACCCGGCTGCCCTCGATGATGACCACATGGTCGAGAATCGAGTCGATGTCGCGCACCTGGTGGGTGCTGATCACGATGGCCTTGTCGTCGCTCATGCCCTGGGCGATGAACTTGCGGAACTGGCTCTTGCCCGGGATGTCGAGGCCGTTGGTAGGCTCGTCCATGAGCAGCAGGCTGGTGCCCGTGGCCAGGGCGAAACTCATGAACACCTTTTTGCGCTGGCCCATCGAGAGCGACTGCAGCTGCGCCTCGCGCGGCATCTCAAACAGGTCGAGGTAGCGGCCCATGTCGTCGGCACTGAACTTGGGGTAGAACGGTGCGTTGAGCTTCACGTATTGCGCCAGCGAGAGGTTGGGGAGTTCAAACTCCTCGGGAACGAGGAAGATGTCGTTCAGCGTGCGCGGCAGGCGGCGGCGCACGTCGTCGCCGTTGAAGGTCACCCGGCCGGCATCGGGCGTGAGCAGCCCGGTCATCAGGGCGATGAGCGTGCTCTTGCCCGCTCCATTGCGTCCCAGCAAGCCATACACGCCTCCGGCGTTCAGCTCGAGCGAGAAGTCGTGAAAGAGCTCGCGCTGCGGCTTGCGATAGCTAAAACTCAGATTTTCAATGCGTAACATAATAAAGAAAGTTTAGATACATTTACCTGTTTAGTGTACCACTACAATAGTACACTGCAAAGGTAGAGACAATTTTCGGACTGACCAAATTTTTTCGCAATTTTTTTTGAAAAAAATTTTGGGAGCCCCTGCAAACCCCTGTGTCATTATCGATAACCAACAAACACTCGAAGAGTGTCCTTTTATTAACCCCCAGTACGGCTGCACTCCGAACGCAGTGAGGATGCAGCCGCACTGGGGGATGGCGACTATCCGGGGCAGTGTCGCCAAAGGCGACCCCTTATGGGGTTCCCGAGCAAATCATCATTGGCGGTGGCGGTGAGTTGGCAGAAATGCCTCTGGAGGAGGCCACTGTGGCTGCGGTATTCCCCCTCACCCTCGTGTGGCCTCCTTCAGAGGCACTTTGATTGCATCCTTTCCCCGGGGCCACCGCTGCGCGTTGACCCCGGGTTATAAAAATGTTGCCCTTCGGGCAATTCCGCATTCCTTTCACGGTTCCGACACACTCTCGCTCGCCATTTTCAAGGCTTGACTTGGAGACAACAAGTAGATAGTTTCCTATATTTATAAGGTGTAAAACGGCGGTTGTTTTTTTGCGGGATGTGTTTTGGTCCCGCTATCGACGGTGCAAAGGTAGCATGCACATTTGAGACGGCAGACATTCAGGCTCCGGTAATTTGCGTGAACCTGAATAATAGCGTGTTTCTTGACACTTTATTCACGGTTGCGCCTCTATGGGAAGGGCGCAAGCACCCACAAAGCCAGAGTGGTGCCGGAGTGGCGTCACTGGCGGGGATGGTGGGGGAGGGGCTGCGCGTAGGAGCGGTTCATGTAGTAGTACAGCCTCACCAGTCCGTGGTCGTAGCCCAGGGCGAGCGCGGGGCCGGCCTCGCTGACAAACACGTCGTTGCCTTCGAGCACAAAGCCGCGCGTGCCCAGCGCCGAGGCGAGTTTCTCGACCAGCTCCTGCTCGGTTTTGAGTCCGCAGTGGGCCACGTTGAGCGTGATGGTCGAAGCCATGACGCGTGCGCCGTAGTTGTATTCGGCCGGGGCGTCGGCACTGGGGGCCGAGGCGATGTCGTTGTTGAACATATACTGTATGACGAACGGCCCCTGCTGCGACATGAGCGCGTTGTGGCCCCGGTGCTCCTCGGGGCTGCCCTCCAGGGCACTGTTCATGTCCATCAGGGTGGTGGTGGGCGAGGCTCCGCAGCACTGGTCGGGGCCGATGAGCAGCAGCATGGCTGCGGCGGCGAGCGAGGTGTCGATGAATCCGCGTGCCGCCAGCGTGGTCTCGATGCTGCCGTGCACGTGCACAAAGCGCGCGTTGCCCACGGCGTTGCCCTGGCGGTCGACGAGTTGGCACACGCTGTCGGCCATGGCCACGTAGCGGTCGGCCGTCACGTCGGCCAGACGGATCCACTTGGGGGCGATGAGCACGTTGTTCTCGTGGTCGACGAGGCCCATCTTTTTGTCCTTCACCACGATGAAGAGCCCGGCCGCAGTGCGGCTGTAGTCCTGATAGCCGGCGCGGTCGACGGCCTGGTGGTTGTCGTTGGGGTTGGGCACCTCGTTGCCCTCGGCGCCGAGACACACGATGGAGTCACCCTTGACCACGGGCAGCACGCCGCTCACGTAGTAGGGCTGGATGATGCGGTAGTCGGCCGTGCTGGCGTGGAAGAGTTCGCGCCCCTGCTTGTCGATGACGGTGAAATTGGCCACCGAGTCGCTGGGCTGGCCGGCCTCGACTACCACAGCCATATCGCTGTGCAGAAAGGCGTTGGCGGTGGCATAGCGGGCGGGGATCACGGTGTCGCCACGCTCGTCGATGTAGCCCCACAGGCCGTCGTCGGTCTGATAGGCGGCGCGGTTGCGGTTGAACATCGAGCATTGTGCCACCGTGCGCGGCAGCTCCTTCACCACCTGGCACTTGCTGTCGATCACCATGAGCGGCCCGCCGCGCAGGCTGGCCACGGCCAGGCCGTTGTCGCTGAAGGGCGTGGCGGAGCCATACGACTCCTGGTTGACGCGTTGGGTGGGGGCACCGACGTTGTAGTAGTCGTAGGTGCCGTTGGCGTTCTGCACGTAGAACATGTCGGCGACCACGGCGCTGGGTGCCGAGTCGAAGGCATCGCGGGCGAGCACCTCGCCGGTGTTCACGTCGAGGATGCTCCACTTCTGGCTGCCGGCGAGTTGGATGGGCAGATAGTCGGTGTGGAAGGTGTAGTCGCTCTTTTTGCCGCAGCCTGTGAGCACGAGCAGCGCGAGCAGCACGGCGGCGAGGGTCAATGCAAATGATCGTTTCATTGCGAAGGTGGGATGGTGGGGTGTTCGGTTTTTGACGATTGAGGTAGGGGCGTTGGCGGTCATCGGTGCCGGTCAGCGCTCCAGGGTGGGCGGCTTACCGGTGGCGCTGTCGCAGGTCACGATGAGCGTGCTGGGCGAATGCTCGGCCGGCTTGGGCGGTGGCGCGGCTTGCAGCCTGGTGCACGAGCAGAACCACAGCAGCGCGAACTGGATGAGCAGGATGCCCGGCACTCCCCAGGTGAAGCGTGGGTGCTTGGTCTTGTGGCGGAACAGCCAGATGGCCAGCAGTGCCCCCACGCTGCCGCCTATGGCGGCCAGCAGCAGCAGGGTTGCTTCGGGAATGCGCGTGCGGTAGTGCTGCGCCTTCCACTTGTCGGCACTGTAGGTGGCGAAGGTGACCACATTGATGAGCAGCAGGTATAGAACAACAATCTTTTCCATAGCGACGACTTTGGTTGGTTGCAGCAGGCGTGCCGGAACTGGTTCCCGCTGCAGCGAGGCCAGTGTGAATTCAGTTGGCAAATTTACAACAATTATTTTGTATGGCAAAATTACGTCGGCGTTTTTCAGCCCCCCGGCGTTTCGGCAAGAAAGCGTGGGGAAATGGGCGCTTGGGGGCGGAGAAAAAAGTGAGCGGGCGAAACGTCGGCTGGCGTTTCTCCCGCTCGGGTGCTTTTTGCTTACGATGTGGCGATCACTTGCGGATACCGAGCTCCTTCTTGGCGATGAGGGCGCGGTAGCGGTTGATGTCCTTGCGCATCAGGTAATCGAGCAGTTTGCGGCGCTTACCCACAAGCATCTTCAGTGCACGCTGAGTCGTATGATCTTTCTTGTTGACCTTCAAGTGCTCGGTCAGGTGGGAAATACGGTAAGAGAATAATGCAATCTGAGCCTCAGGCGACCCAGTATCAGTATTACTGGCACCGTACGTTCCAAAGATCTCTTTCTTTTTCTCTGAATCTAAGTACATTACGATTAAATAAATATGGTGTTTGCAAAATTGCGACTGCAAAGGTACGCACAATTTTTGGAATGGCAATGGATTATGCCGTAAAAATTTTTCACAGCATGGCTTCGAGCTTGTCGAGGGCGGCACTGAGTCCGTCGGGGTTCTTGCCACCGGCTTGCGCGAAGCCGGGCTGTCCGCCGCCTCCGCCCTGGATGAGCTTGGCGGCTTCGCGCACCATCTGTCCGGCGTTGTGGCCGCTCTTGACGATGTCGTCGGTGAGCATCACGGTGAGCATCGGGCGTCCTTCGCTCATCGTGGCGGCAATCAGGGCGGTGTGCTGCAGGCCTTCGGCGCGCAGGGCGGTGGCCACGCCTTTCACCACGTCGGCGAGTATCGGCCCGGAGAGTTTCATCACGGTGATGCCGTTGCTGTTGAGGCGTGCGTCGTGCTTGAGCATGTCTTTGACAGTTTTCACCCGCTCCTGGATGAAGTCGTCGGCCTGCTTGCGCAGGGCGGCGTTCTCGGATAGCGATTTCTTCAGCGCCACGAGGGTGTCGGGGGCGTTGTTGAGCATCGCCTTGATTTCGGCCAGGGTGTCCTGCACGGAGTCGATCATGCGCTCCACACCCTCGCCGGTGATGGCCTCGATGCGGCGAATGCCGGCGGCAATCGAGCTCTCGTTGATGATTCTGATCATGCCTATGGCTCCGGTGTTGGGCACGTGCGTGCCACCGCACAGTTCGACCGACTCGTCGTATTTGATCACACGCACGCGGTCGCCATACTTCTCGCCGAACAGGGCCATGGCTCCCATCTGCCGTGCCTCGTCGATGGGCATCTCGCGGTGCTCGTCGCGCACGATGGCGCGGCGCACCATGGCGTTGGCCAGGTGCTCCACCTGACGCAGCTCCTCGGGCGTCACTTTGCGGAAGTGCGAGAAGTCGAAGCGCAGCATCTTGGCGTCGACGTAGCTGCCCTTCTGCTCCACGTGTGAGCCCAGCACCTTGCGCAGGGCGGCGTGCAGCAGGTGGGTGGCGGTGTGGTTGCACTCAATGGCGCGGCGCGTGGCCACGTCGATGGCGGCGTGCATGGGGGCCGACGGGTCGGCGGGCAGCTGCTTGGCGATGTGCACCGGCAGGTTGTTCTCGCGCTTGGTGTCGATGATGTCGATGGTCTGGTCGCCGGCGGTGAGCGTGCCACGGTCGCCCACCTGTCCGCCCATCTCGGCGTAGAACGGTGTGCGCGAGAGCACGATTTGGTAGAACTCGCCGCCTTTTTGCTTCACCTTGCGGTAGCGCAGCACCTCGGTGTCGCACTCGGTGAGGTCGTAGCCCACAAACTCGGTGACACCTTCGCGCAGCTCCACCCAGTCGGTGGCTTCGACGGCAGCGGCGTTGCGCGCGCGCTGCTTTTGCTTCTGCATTTCGACGTTGAAGTCGGCCTCGTTCACCGTCATGCCGTTCTCCTTGAGGATGAGCTGCGTGAGGTCGAGCGGGAAGCCGTAGGTGTCGTAGAGGGTGAACGCCTCGCGGCCCTCGATTTCGCTCTTGCCGGCCTGGCGGGCGTCGGCCATGACGCGCTCAATGAGCTTCATGCCCGTTTCGAGCGTGCGCAGGAAGGCGTCTTCCTCTTCCTTGGTGACGTGCTTGATCAGGTCGGCCTGGGCGGGCAGCTCGGGATAGGCTTCGCCCATGCTCTCGATCAGGGTGTCGATGAGGCGGTACATGAACGCCTCTTTGAGCCCGAGGAAGGTGTAGCCGTAGCGCACGGCGCGGCGGAGGATGCGCCGGATCACGTAGCCCGCCTTGGCATTGCTGGGCAGCTGGCCGTCGGCGATACTGAATGCGATGGTGCGCACGTGATCGGCAATCACGCGCATGGCCACGTCGGTGTCGTGGCTCTCGCCATAGCGCTTGTTGGCGATTTCGCCAATCTTGGCGATGAGCGGCTGGAAGACGTCGGTGTCGTAGTTCGACTTCTTGCCCTGCAGGGCCATGCACAGGCGCTCGAAGCCCATGCCGGTGTCAATCACCTTGAAGGGCAGCGGTTCGAGCGAGCCGTCGGCCTTGCGGTTGTATTGCATGAACACCAGGTTCCAGATCTCAATCACCTGCGGGTGGTCTTTGTTGACCAGTTCGGCGCCTGGCGTGGCGGCCTTCTCCTCGGGGCTGCGCAGGTCGATGTGGATTTCGCTGCACGGTCCGCACGGCCCCGTTTCGCCCATCTCCCAGAAGTTGTCCTTCCGGCTGCCGTTGATGATGTGGTCCTTGGGCAGGTACTGCTCCCAGTAGCCCGCGGCCTCGTTGTCGCGCTCCAGGCCTTCGGGGGCATAACCCTCGAACACAGTGGCGTAGAGGCACTTCGGGTCGAGTCCCACCACGCGGGTGAGGAATTCCCAGCCCATCTCGATGGCCCCCTGCTTGAAGTAGTCGCCAAACGACCAGTTGCCGAGCATCTCGAACATGGTGTGGTG
>CAMVDK010000062.1 GCA_947166165.1 uncultured Porphyromonadaceae bacterium | reverse complement strand
GATTTCCACTTCGTGCTGCTGGCTCTCGTGGCTGGCGGCCACAGTGATTCGGTAGCCGTGGCTGGCGGCCTGCTGCTCGATGCCGGCGAGCACGGTGGCGAAATAGTAGTGCACAAACTCCGGCACTACAACGCCGATGACCTTTGGCGGCGACTTGCGACTGTTGCGCAGCTGCTCGGCAATGGCGTTGGGCACATAGTTGTGCTCGCGGGCGAAAGCCTGGATGGCCAGCCGCCGCTCACGGCTGATGCTGGGGCTGTCCTTGAGCGCCCTGGAGACGGTTGCCACCGAGACGCCCAGCTCGCGCGCGATGTCTTTCATCGTCATTTGAAGTGTATTGTTCTCGTCCATTTCAGTCGTCGATTTTCGGTTGTCGGTTTCATCAGTTCAGCGTTTCGCCAGCTCAAAGCGTCTCGCACCCCGCATCTTAGGCCACAACTACGCTCCAGCGTGCCGCGCACCTTGGCCCTGCGCGGGCTGGCATCGCTGATTGGGCGCAAAAGTAGCGAATTCGCCGCAAAGGCGCAAACGATTGCACATTATTACTACATTATTTAACAAAAGAATCCTTTCGCGTATGGACGCGAAAATTTAATTTTGTCACACTGATTAGTGTGCCTAAATGTGCCATTATCGTAGCATCGGCACTCGGGCAGCATATCGGCTTGGTTTACTTAACTGAATAAATATCAATAACATAACTTTAATTAAAATGTAAGTATGAAGCACGTTTACTTCAGAATTCCCGCAAGGATTCTAACCCTGGCGATGGGTCTGCTCTTGTCGCTGGGAGCCTATGCACAAATCACTGTGCAGGGCCTTGTGAAAGATGCGACGGGCGAAGGCGTCATCGGCGCTTCGGTGCGTGTGGTGGGAACCACACAAGGCACAGTGACCGACTTTGACGGCAACTTCACCCTGGAGAATGTGGCTCGCGGAGCCAAACTGCTGATCACCTCGATTGGTTATCAGGACCAGGAGGTGGTGGCCAGCGAGAACATGGTGATCACCCTTGAGGACAACACTACCACGCTCAACGAGCTGGTGGTGATTGGCTACGGCGTGGCTCGCAAGAGCGACTTGACCGGTTCGGTGACCGCTCTGAAACCTGATGCAAAGAACAAGGGCGTCACGGTGAGCGCACAGGACATGCTCGGCGGCAAAATCGCCGGTGTGAGCGTGACCAACGGCGGCGGCACGCCTGGCGGCGGCGCCACTATCCGCATCCGAGGCGGCTCGTCGCTGAACGCCAGCAACGACCCGCTGATTGTGATCGACGGTGTGCCTATGGACAACCAGGGCGTGAAGGGCTTGAGCAACGGCCTGGCCGTGGTCAACCCGCAGGACATCGAGAGCTTCTCGGTGCTGAAAGACGCTTCGGCAACCGCCATCTACGGTAGCCGTGGCTCGAACGGTGTGATCATCATCACCACCAAGAAGGGCCGCAAGAACCAGAAGCCCAGTGTGAGCTACAACGGTAGCGTGACCTGGAGCATGAAGAAGAAAACCGTGGATGTGATGGATGGCGACGAATACCGCTCGTTTATCCGTAACCTGTATGCCGGCACCGACCGCGAGGCCACCGCACTGGCCACGCTGGGAACCGCCAACACCAACTGGCAGGACCAGATCTACCGCACAGCCTTCAGCCACGACCACAACGTGACGCTGACCGGCTCGCTGAGCCAGTATCTGCCCTACCGCCTCTCGCTTGGCTTCATGGACCAGCAAGGTATCCTCAAGACGAGCGACATGAAGCGCTTCACCGCCGCGCTGAACCTGAACCCGTCGCTGCTCGACGACCACCTGAAACTGAACCTGAGCGGTAAGTTCATGTGGGCCAAGAGCCAGTATGCCGACGGTGGCGCCATCGGTGCGGCCGTGTGGTTCGACCCGACCAAACCCGTGTATGGCGGCGACGGCTTCGAGCACTTCGGCGGCTTCTACCAGTGGAAGACCAACAGCGAGTTCAAGGACGCCACCTGGACCTACTCGCGCAACAACCTGGCCACGGCCAACCCCGTTGCCCTGCTCGAGCTGCGCGACGACCGCGCCATCAGCCGCGACTTTATCGGCAACGCCGACATCGACTACCAGGTGCACGGCTTCGAAGACCTGCGCCTGCACATGACGCTGAGCGCCGACTGGGCCAAGGGCCGCCAGTGGACCACCAACTCGCCCTACTCGTCGCAGTCGCTCTACTGGGGCTGGGACGGCTGGGACCAGATTGTGAAGCGTGCCTACACGCTGAGCGCCTACGCCCAGTACTTCAAGGACTTCAACGACAACCACCACTTCGACATCATGGGTGGTTATGAGTACCAGAAATTCTGGCGCCGCAGCACCAACTACGGCTCGGGCTTCTACCCCGCCACCTACGGCTCGTTCTACTTCACGCCGACCGGCGCTGCCGACCCGGTGCTGATCACCGCCGCCAACTACAAGGATTACCTCGACCAGCTCCCCGCATTGGCCAAGGGTTCGTATGACGACGACGACCACTTCGGCCTCGAGGGCAAGCCCTACAGCCCGAGCAACAACAAGCCCTACATGACCGAGAACTACCTGGTGTCGTTCTTCGGCCGCGCCAACTACACGCTCATGAACCGCTACCTGTTCACCGCCACGGTGCGCTACGACGGTTCGTCGCGCTTCAAGCACCACTGGGGCCTCTTCCCGTCGTTCGCCTTCGCTTGGGAAATCAACAAGGAAGGGTTCATGAAAGACGTGACCGCCGTGAGCGAGCTGAAGCTCCGTCTGGGCTGGGGTAAGACCGGCCAGCAGGAAGGCATTGGCGACTACGGCTGGATTCCCACCTACAGCTACAGCAGCGGCAACGACAGCTACTACGACATCATCGGCGACGGCACCATGGTGCTGCCCAACACCTACAACAACGACCTGAAGTGGGAGAAGACCACCACCACCAACGTGGGTATCGACTGGGGCGTGATGAACCAGCGCTTGACCGGTAGCATCGACTGGTACTACCGCAAGACCACCGACCTGATCAACTACGCCTACAACGCTGCCGGCACCAACTTCCGCAACCAGATGAACCAGAACATCGGTTCGCTGCGCAACACCGGTATCGAGGCCTCGTTCAGCTGGAAGGCCCTGCAGGGCAGCGACTGGAACTGGACGCTGGACTACAACATCACCTACAACAGCAACAAGATTCTGTCGCTCATCGGCGCCGACGATGAGAACTACCGTGTGACCACGGGCGGCATCAGCAGCGGCACGGGTCTGACCATCCAGGCCCACCAGGTGGGCTACCCCGCCAGCAACTTCCGCGTCTACCAGCAGGTTTACGACGAGAGCGGCAAGCCGCTGGAGGGCGTCGTGGTCGACCGCGACGGCGACGGACAAATCACCGACAACGACCGCTACATGTACAAGAACCCGATGGCTCCTGTCACCATGGGCTTCGCCTCGCGCCTAGAGTACAAGAACTGGGACCTCGGCTTCAGCCTGCGTGCCAACATCGGCAACTATGTGTACAACGACCTGATGGCCGGTGCCAGCAACCTTAACCCGGGCGAGGTGCTCACCTCGTCGAACTACTTCGGCAACCGCCCGAAATATGTGCTCGACGCCAACTGGCAGACCTACGAGCAGTCGGGCATCATGAGCGACCGCTGGGTGCAGAACGGCTCCTTCCTCAAGTGCGACAACATCACGCTGGGCTACAGCTTCAGCGAGCTGTTCAAGGGCGCCAAGTACGACGGCATCGCCGGACGTATCTACGCCACGGCCAGCAACGTGTTCTGCATCACCAAGTACAAAGGCATCGATCCTGAGGTGTTCGGTGGTATCGACAACAACCTCTACCCCCGCCCATTCTCGTTTATCCTGGGTCTGAACTTGAATTTCTAATCACCTTTAACGAATTTGAATCATGAATAAGATACTGAAATATATCGTTCCGGTGGTAGGCTTAATGCTGTCGGGCATGAGCATGACTTCGTGTGTGGGCGACCTCGACCTGCCCGACGGAGCCATCGACCCCAACCTGACCACTGAGGCCACTCCCGAACAGTTGTTCAACAAGTGCTATGCCGTGATTGGTGTCGCCGGCAACTACGGTGCCAACGGCGGCAGCGATGTGGACGGCATCGACGGCGGCACATCGGGCTACATCCGCCAGATGTGGAACGCCAACGAGCTGACCAGCGACATGGCCGTGTGCTGCTGGGGCGACGACGGCATTCCGCAGTTCAACTTCTGCACCTACAACGCCGACCACCCGATGCTGCAGGGCTTCTACTACCGCCTGTACACGGCCATCGCCTTCTACAACCACTACTTGGAGAAGTATACCGACTACAACGAGGAGATGACCGCCGAGGTGCGCTTCCTGCGCGCGCTGGCCTACTACTTCCTGATGGACGGCTGGGGCAACGTGCCCTTCGCCACGACCATCTCCACCGAGAAGCCTCGCCAAGCCACCCGTGCCGAGCTCTATGAGTTTATCGAGGACGAGCTGCTGGCCATCCACGACCAGATGCACCGCCCGGTGGCCCTGCGCAACGGCCAGGACGACAACGGCTGGCGCTGGGGTCGCGTGGACCAGGACGCCTGCAACCTGCTGCTTGCCCGCCTCTACCTCAACTCCGAGGTCTACATCGGCCAAGCCCGCTATGAAGACGCTGCCAAGTATGCCAAGATGGTGATGGACGGCCCGCACAAGCTGCACACGGCCGACAAGACGGTCACCATTGGCGACGACGTGGTCAGCCAGGACTACACCTTCCCGGCCTACCGCATGCTCTTCATGGGCGACAACGACGTGACCGACGCCTCGACCGAGGCTGTGTTCCCCATCCTGCAAGACGGCATCCGCACCACCTCGTGGGGCACCACGCTGTTTGTGATGGCTTCGGCCTTCGACAGTGAGATGCACGAGAGCATCCTGGGTGGCGATGCCACCAACGGCACTGGCGAGAACTGGGGCGGCAACCGTGCCCTGCCCACGCTCGTGCGCTTGTTCTTCCCCAACGACGACGCTCCCGAAGGCAACAGCTGGAAGGTGGCTCCCGCCGCTCACGACGACCGCGCCCTGTTCAACACCGCAGGCCGAACGCTGAGCGTGGACAACTGGAACACGTTCAAGAGCGGATTTGCCGTGGCCAAGTTTGTCAACTTCAAGACCACTCCCAATGCCGCTGGCACCGACTTCGAAGGCGGTCAGCACACCACCTTTCCCGACGGCGACTTCTTCCTGATGCGCTCGGCCGAGGCCTATCTGACCTATGCCGAGGCACTCACCCGCCAGGCCGGCAGCGCCGACAACACCCCCGTGACCGGCGCCGCTCTCGAGGCCGTGAAAGCCATCCGCAACCGCGCGCACGCGGCCAACGTCACCTCGTTCACCCTGCGCCAGCTGCTCGACGAGTGGGGACGTGAGTTCTACTTCGAGGGACGCCGCCGCATCGACCTGATTAGATTCGGCAAATTCGGTGGCACCACCAATTACGTTTGGCAATGGAAGGGTGGCGTGAAAGACGGTCAGGATGTTCCCAAAGACCGCAATCTGTTCGCCATCCCCACCAACGACCTCACCGTGAACCCCAACCTGAGCCAAAATCCGGGCTATTGATGTTCAGAATGGAAAAGTATCACCTTTCAAACAGAAGATCGCGTTATGAATAAAATAATTAAAACAACATTGCTTTTGCTGTGCGGACTGGTGTTGACTACTGCTTGCAGCGACGACAACGACTCCAATCCCACATTCCAAAAGCCCACACAGTTTGTGCTGAACACGCCGGCCATGGCCAACTCGACCATCGACCTGGCCAATTCAGAAAAGATTGTGCTCTACTGCTCACAACCCGACTACGGCTTCCCGGCCCGCACCGTCTACAGCGTGCAAGTGGCATCGAAGGAAGACAAGAGCGATGCGGTGGACCTGAAGGGCACCTTCTCGGAGGCCGTTGCCGAGATTTCGGCCTCAACGCTCGCCAGCACGCTCACCAACATGATGATTGAGCAAGGCAAGACGGAGGACGACTTCCCGATGAACATCCCCGTGTACTTACGCATGAAAGCCTATGCCGCCAACTCGATCGGCACCATGGTCGAAGGCAGCGAGATCTACTCCAACTGGGTGACGCTGCGCGACGTGCGTCTGCTCTACTCGCTGGCTCCGGTCACCACGCCCGAGGCCTTGTGTGTGGCAGGCAACTTCAACGGCGGCAGCTGGGACACCGCACTCGACATGGTGCAGGTCTACGACGCTGCCAATGTGTTCTGGCACCTGGTGTATATCGACGACAAGGGCATCCAGTTCAACCAGGAGCACACCGCCGGTGACTTTGTGGTGGGTTACGACCAAATCACCGTGGGCGGCGACCTGGCCGAGGAGATTGTCGATGCCGATGGCAAAATCGCTTCGAACAATCCTGGCTGGTATCTCGTGGTGGTCACCACGTCGGTCACCGGCCGCAAGATCAACTACGAGGTTCAGTTCCTCCGTCCGGAGGTCTACATGATGGGCCCGATCACCCCGCTGGGTGCCTGGAGCGAGCTGGAGGATGGCACGATGTTCGAAGTGCCCTCCGAGGCCGACGCCGACTTCGTGTCGCCCCCGTTTGCCGCCAGCGTGCCTGGTGGCGACGGCGACGGTGTGCGCGCCTATGTGAAGATTCCCGGCTTTGACTGGTGGAAGAGCGAGTTCATGATCTACGGCGCAGCCGACAGCGACGGCTACCAGCCGCTGGAGTACCGCGGCATGGGTCCCGACCAGAACGACGCCGCCAGCTTCGGCGAGCGCGTGAAGGGCAACGAAGGCCAGCGCATGTACTTCAACTTCACCAAGGAGAAAGGTAAAATCGAGTAATCAACGAAACGCCAGCGCCTCGCCTGCCTCACCCGCAGGCAGGCGAGGACCGGAAGGCGGCAAAACAATCATCAAGACATGAAAAAGATTACATTATACACGATTCTCGCCGGAGCCGGCCTGCTGATGGCCTCGTGCACCGACGACTACAAAGATTGGAGCGAGCCTCAGGGCAACAGTCAGGCCGAGACGACGGTGGTCAGTTTCACCGCCACCGAAGTCGGGGCCATCGACCTGCGCACCGTGGCCGACGAAAGCATCCAGATTTTCAATCCCGCGGTGGCGTGCAACCAGGATTGCAACACGACCTACGACGTGGCCATCTTCAACACCGACAAGACCGACTCGGTGGTCATCAAAGCCAACGAGGAGGGCAAAGCCATGCGTGCCGAAGTGCAGGGTGCCATGGTGGCTCTGTTCGGCACCGAAGAGGTGCAGCGCACAGCCCCGATGAACATCACAGCCTACACCGTGGTCGACGGCACCGCCGTGCGCAACCGCGTGGAGGGCATCAACCTCACCGCCACGCCCAAGTTCCAGGAACTGCCTCCCGTGTGGTTCATTCTGGGCAACTGCGTGGGCCGCGGCTCGGGTGTGAACCACAAGACCATGGGCCTCTACACCAGCACGGTGGCCATGTATGTGAACCCCTACAACTACGAAGAGCTCGTCTACGCCAGCTACTTCTGCGACAATGCCCAGTTCAAAATCATCCTCGAGCCGGGCAACAAGGAGAACGTGATTGGTGACGACGGCAGCGGCAACATCGTCTATCAAGAGTCGAAGCCCGAAGGCGGCACAACGCCGGGCAACATCACCATCAAGGACGCTGGCTACTACCGCATCACGGTCAACGTAGAGGCGAAGACGCTCGAAATCACCCCCATGAGCGGCGTGTTCAAAGCCTACAGCACCATGAAGATGAACGACACCAACCTGAGTGTGATCACCACCAGCACGCTGGGTGAGAACCACGACTGGCTGGGCGACGCCACGGTGGCCGCCGACGGCACGTTCACCTTCACCGGCAACGGCAGCGACGACCAGGGCGACTTCACCACCAGCTGGGGCGGCAACGCCTTCCCGGCCGGAAAGGCTGTGAAGAACGGCTCCGCCATCCCCGCCAAGCCGGGCAACTACAAGGTGGTGTTCAACGACCTGCTGGGCACTTACCGCTTCATAGAGAAATGACAACCCCGGTGCCGCGGCAACGCGACACACTCATCAAGGGCGGCACCCCGGGTGCCGCCCTTGATAACCCAAACGGCACACAACAGACAATCGAAACACTGACGATGAAACGTACAATCCACATCTTGCTCATGGTTGCCGCACTGGCATTGAGCGCGTGCAGCGGAAAATACGAAGAGTGGTACGCCCCCGAGGACGACCGCCCCACGCCCACCACGGTCACCTTCACGGCCGACTCGGTGGCTCCCATCGACCTGCGCCTGGGCACAGGCGACTCGGTGCGCATTTTCCGCCCCACGATTGGCTGCGACAAGCCCTACACGGTGAGCTACCAGCTGATGGTGTTCAACCACGAGCACACCGACTCGCTCATGCTGCGCGCCTACGGCAACGGCCGCGCGCTGCGCAATGCGGTTCAGCAGGCGCTCACCACCCTCTACGGACCCGCCGACGTGCGCCGCGACCTGTCGATGAACATCACGGCCAGCATCACCGTGGAGGGCACCATCTACCGCGGCCATGCCGACAGCATCCCGCTCATCGTGACCCCGCGGCGCGAGCAACTGGCCCCGGTGTGGTATATCATGGGCAACCATGTGGGCTCGGGCAAATGGGACAACAGCCCCACCGGGCTCTACAGCAGCCTCATCCCCCTCTACGCCGACCCGCAGGACTACCGGCTGCTCACCTATGCGGGCTACTTTCCGCAGGGCACCGAGTTCCGCATCGTGCCGACGGTGGGCAGTGAGAACTACATCGGCGGCGGCGACGAGACGGGCGGCCAGAGCTTCCAGGACGAAACGATGGAGGGCGACCCGCTCGACAACGTGATAGTGAGCCGCGCGGGCTACTACCGCATCACGGTCGATGTGACCCACGCCAGCGCCCCCGTCATGCACATGGAGCGCCTGAGCGACGACGAGAGCGGCCGCGAGTACTCGCAGCTGAGCATCGTCGACCCGGCCACCGCGTTCGCCGCCGTGACCACGGCAGCCGGCGGGCGCAGCCACGATTGGATGGTGAGCCAGCTGTCGCTGCCGGGCCGCACGGCCATCAACATCGACGGCACCTACAGCGTGCCGGCCGACACCACCGGCCTGCCGCCCGTCGAGGTGCGCCTTGGCGGATATGCGTTCCCGGCTGGACGCACTGTGGCCGGCAGCCAGGGCATCGACTGCCCCGAGGGCACCTACACCGTTCTCTACAACGACCTGCTGGGGGTGTACCGATTCATCGCACAGTGAGACTTACTGTTTGAAAACGAATTTTTTTCGAGATCTTTAACCTTAATTATTAACTTCAAAAAAAATTAAAGGTAGTATGAAAAAGTTTATGACAACGCTGTGCCTGGCCGCTCTGGCAATGTTCGGCTTCCAGGCAAACGCCGAGTTGTGGCTCATCGGCGCCATCTCGCCCGATGGCTGGGTCACGAACAAAGGCGTGCAGTTTGAGCAGGTAGACGAGAACAACTACACGCTCGAGCTTGATGTGACCGCTACTGGTCAGCAGTACTACAGTCTCACCACTCAACTGGCACAGGGTGCCAGCGATTGGAGTGCCATCCAGCCTTACCGCTTTGGCGGCACCAACCTGGAGGTGAAACTCGACACCGAGACCGAGCTTGTTGCCAACACCGGCGACAGCCCCTACACCGTGTTCGACAAGGCCGGCACCTATGTGTTCAACTTCAACACCAGCACCCGCATGCTCAAGGTGAGCTTGAAGCAGGAGGTGGTGCAGCCCACCTTCAACGGCACCATCTACATCACCAAGACCTCGATTGGTAACATCTGGGCCTGGGATGCCGACGGCAACTACTTCGACGCTTGGCCCGGCAAGGCCATCAACACGCTGGAGACCGCAACCGTGGCCGGTAACGAGTACTACACGTTCACCTACACCCACAACACCACCGGCCCCGGCCTCATCTTCAACGATGGCACCGCCCAGACCAGCGACCTCGTTCCCGAGGACGGCAAGCTGTATGACTACACTGGCGGCACCACCGCCACCGTGAGCGACCCCGCCGGCGAGACTCCCCAACCCGAGGAGAGCCTGAGCCTGCGCGGCTCGTTCAACGAGTGGGGCGAGACGGCCATGACCAAGGGCGAGAACGGTCTGTGGACCATCACCCAGGAGATGGCAGCCGGCGCTGAGTTCAAGTTCTACGACGAAGCCGGCAACTGGATTGGCGGCGAGGCCGACGGCAACTTCGTGGTGACCAAGGAGCAGGTGGAGAACGGCACCGCCCTGACGCTGCTCGTGGGAGCTGGCAACAACTTCCAGATTCCCGTGGCCGGCACGTGGACACTCACGGTGAACAAGGCCGAGAACACCCTGGTGGTGAGCGGCGAGTGGCCCAGCGACACCCCCGAGCAGGCCATGTACCTCATCGGCTCGTTCAACGAGTGGAACACCGACACCCAGGTGGCCATGACCAAGGGCGAGAACGGCCTCTGGACCGTGAAGCAGGCCATGGAGGCTGGCGCCGAGTTCAAGCTGCGCAACGAGCTGGGCACCTGGATTGGCGCTCAGAGCGAGGGCAACTTCATCGTCACCAAGGAGCAGGTGGAGAACGGCGACTCGCTCACCATCGGTGAGGGCGACGCCTTCCAGAACTTCCAGATTCCCGTGGCCGGCGAGTGGACCATCACCGTCGACCGCGAGGCCATGAAGCTGGTCATCGCCGGCGAGTGGAGCGAGCCCGTTGTGGAGCAGGCCATGTATCTGATCGGCTCGTTCAACGAGTGGAGCGACAGCACCAAGGTGGCCATGACCAAGGGCGAGAACGGCCTCTGGACCGTGGCCCAGCCGATGGACGCCAACGCCGAGTTCAAGTTCGTCGACGAGGCCGGCAACTGGTATGGTGGCGTGAGCGAAGGCAACTTCATCGTCACCAAGGAGCAGGTCGAGGAGGCCACCGCGCTGAGCATGGCCATCCCCGGTGAGAACTTCCAGATTCCCGTGGCCGGTGCCTGGACGCTGACCGTGAACCGCGACAGCATGCAGCTGGTCATCGCCGGCGAGTGGAGCGAGCCCGTGGTCGAGCCTGGCAAGGTCTACATCCTGGGCGAGGTGAACGACAACGGCGGCTGGTTCCCCAACGTGGGCACCGAGATGGCCACCGAGGACGGCGTCGTCTACACCGCCGCCATCACCACCAAGGGCGAGAACGTGCCCGAGGGCGAGGAGGTTGGCTACAGCTACTTCAGCTTCACCACCCAGCTGGCTGAGAACGACGACGAGGCTGCTTGGAACTACATCGCTCCCTTCCGCTTCGGCGCTGTGAGCGAAGGCGACTTCTGGGTGACCGACGAGATGCTCAACACCGAGATCGAGCTCACCTACGAGAACGGACAGGCCTTCAAGGTTGAGGCTGGCGAATACCACCTCACGCTCAACACCGAGACCATGAAGCTGGTCATCAACAAGGTGATGCCCGCCGACGGCGACCTGAACAACGACGGCCGCGTCGACATCGACGACGTGAACCTGATCATCAACGCCATCCTGGCCGGCGAGCAGATTGCCGGCGGCGACCTCAGCGGCGACGGCAAGGTTGATGTCGACGACATGAACCTCATGATCAACAAGATTCTGGCCCAGTAATCCCCCATTCCGAGGCAGATGTCTGCCCCGGCAACTATCGAGCAACCGCTGCACACAGCCGTGCAGCGGTTGTTTTGTTTGCCGTCCGGCCCGAAGTGCTGCCTCCCCACCGATTACGGCAGCAAGTGCAAACGATTGCGCTTTTTTGGTTCGACAAAAACATCGGCATACGAATTATTGCTGAAATAAAAGTGGTATATTTGCGTACTGAAAACCGATTGAGAAAGAAAAAACTGAATTATTAACCCTTTAAATTTTATTCACATCATTATGAAGAAATTCTTTACTTCGCTTCTCATGCTGGCTACCATGGTCGGCATGAACGCACAGGACAATGTGTGGATTCTGGGCCAAGTGGGCGACCAGGCTTGGGAACCCAGCGTGGGCACCCAGATGGAGTATGTGGGTGACGCCACCTATGAGTATCAGGGCCACTTCAACGCCAGCTCCTACTTCAGCTTCACCACTATGCTGGCTGAGACTCCGGGCGACTGGGATGCCATCCGTCCCTACCGCTTCGGTGCCGAGTACAACGACTTCATCATCGAGGACATGCTGGGCGAGCCCATCGCTTGCGGTGATTTCGACGTGAGTGCCGACAACGCATTCCTGATCACCAAGGCTGCCGACTACAAGATCACCCTGATCATGGAAGAGGACAACCGCCTGGTGATGTTCGAGCGTCTGAGCGAGCCCGACCCCGACCTGCCCCCGACGCCCGGTGGCATCTTCATCCTGGGTGGCGTGAACGGCAACAGCTGGGAGCCCAGCGTGGGTGTGAAGATGGACTCGATTGCCAACAACACCTTCGTTGCCAACGTGAGCATCGTCGACAGCGTGGCTAACTTCAGCTTCACGCACGCTCTGGCCACCACCATCGGCAACTGGGCCAGCATCACCGAGTACCGCTTCGCTGCCCTCGAGGGCCAGAACGAGGTTGTGCTTGGCGAGGCCATGCCTCTGAGCGACGACGGCGTGAGCGAGCCTTCGTTCTCGCTCGTCCAGGGTTACTACACCATCACCCTCGACATGAACGCCCGCACCATGACCGTGGTTGCCGCCCAGAAGGAGGACGCCATGTACATCATCGGCAACGAGCCCTTCGGCAACTGGGATCCCGCCAACCCGATGAAGATGACCAAGAACGGCAACGTCTACACCGCCGAGGCCACCATCAACGGCGATGTGTGGTTCATCTTCAGCGATGACTTTGGCAGCTGGGACGCTGTGAACGCCCGCCGCTTTGGCCCCGAGAGCGCCGAGGAGGATCAGGTGATCAACCCCGACGAGCAGGTCACCACCCAGCTCAGCACCGGCGGCAAGAGCTACAAGATCACCGGCAACGGCGACTATGTGATCACCTTCGACAAGGAGAACCTCACCTTCCAGTTCACCACCAAGGGTGCTGGCAAGCTGGGTGACCTGAACGGCGACGACGCTGTGGATGTCGACGACATGAACATCATCATCAACATCATGCTCGGCAAGGCCGAGAAGACCGCTGCCGCCGACTTGAATGGCGACGACGCTGTGGATGTCGATGACATGAACATCATCATCAACATCATGCTCGGCAAGGCCTGAGAACCAGTAAAGATCTACGGGTTCACGGCTCCGCCCGCCCACGGCCAGCGGCCTCATCAATTGTAGTCCGTCGAGGCCCCGGTCCCGAAGCCAGCGCCGCCTGAGCCTG
>CAMVDK010000061.1 GCA_947166165.1 uncultured Porphyromonadaceae bacterium | reverse complement strand
CCACCACGTATTCCGACCGCGTGCCGATGCGGAACTTGCCGCCCCAGATGCCCATGCCCGAACTGACGTAATAGCGTGTGGAGCCGCGTTGCCACTCGCCGTGTGAACACTCAAACATGGCATCGGTGATCCAGCTGATGGGCCATATCTGCCCGCGGTGGGTGTGCCCGCTGAGCTGGAAGTCCACGCCGCACTGCTCGGCCTCCTCGAGATGATTGGGCTGGTGGTCGAGCACGATGCTGTACTTGTGACTCGGTGCAGCTTCCATCAAGGTGGCCAATGGTTTCCGGTGGCGATTGGTGCGGTCGTCGCGGCCGATGAGGCAAAGGTCGCCCACCACCACGGCTGTGTCGCGCAGCAAGTGGATGCCAGCTTGCTCGATGAACTGCTGCGCACGGGGCTCGCCGGCAAAGTACTCGTGGTTGCCAAGGCAGGCGTAAACAGGAGCCTCGATGCGTTGCCATTCTTTGGCAACATCCTCCTTCAAGAGCGGGTATACGTTGATGTCGATGATGTCGCCGGCTATCAGGACCAGGTCGGCATGCTCGGCGTTGATCAGGTCTACCCACCGCGCAAACTCCGTCCGGCGGTTGTGGAAACCTAGATGCAGGTCGCTGAGCATCACCACCTTGAGCGGGCGCGACAGTTTGCCGTGCGTGTCGATGCTCAACGGCTGGCGGTGCTTGTGCTGATAGTGGAAGTATCCACTCGCGAAGCAGGCCAGCATCACGCCCAGCACCGCGAGCGTCCCCGCCCAGCTGCTGCGCATGAATGTGTTGGGAATCAGGTGGCAAAGCCGCCCCAGGTCGAGGGCGGCGATGAGCATGAACAGATAGAGCAGAATCATCGGCCACGAAGTGCCGATTTCGTAGAACGTCTGCGTGAGCCACAGCGGCATGCGCTCCACGGGAAGCGCGAAGTTGGCAAACAGACACACAAAGGCCAGCGCCATGAGCGCCACCACAGCCACCTTCACCGCCGTGGAGCACGGCAGCAGCTGCCACACGCGCCACGACACATAAGCCTGCCCTGCAATTGGCAACAGCATCACAAGCAGGAATCCTAATCTCATAAGTTATCAGTATTATTATTGTTCGGGTGGCCGTCGCCCCACAGGCGGCGGTGCCGGTCGGCCATGCGGGCCTCGGCGGGGTTGTCCTGCGGCTGCCACAGCTGCGGGTGGTTGAGCTGGGCGGGCATGTACTCCTGGCGCACGAAGTGGCCGGGATAGTCGTGGGCGTACTTGTAGTCGGCCCCGTAGCCCAGCTCCTTCATCAGCTTGGTGGGCGCGTTGCGCAGGTGGAGCGGCACGGGGGCGTCGCCGGTCTGCGCCACGAGTTGCTGCGCGGCGCCGATGGCCAGGTAGGCACTGTTGCTCTTGGCCGAGGTGGCCAGGTAGATGGCGCACTCGCTCAAGGGGATGCGCCCCTCGGGCCAGCCGATTTTGTCGATGATGTCGAAGGTGGCGTTGGCCAGCAGCAGGGCGTTGGGGTTGGCCAGGCCAATGTCTTCGGCGGCGAGGATGCACAGCCGGCGGGCGATGAACTTGGGGTCTTCGCCACCGGCAATCAGGCGCGCGAGCCAGTAGACCGCCGCGTCGGGGTCGCTGCCGCGTATGCTCTTGATAAAGGCCGAGATGATGTCGTAGTGCATCTCGCCGCCCTTGTCGAAGGCCGCGGGGTTCTGCTGCAGGCGGTCGGTGACCACCTGGTCGTTGATGACGAAGGGCTCGTGGGCGTCGAGCGACTGCATCACCAGGTCGAGGATGTTGAGCAGTTTGCGGGCATCGCCGCCGCTGTAGCGCAGCAGAGCGTCGGTCTGCTCGATGCGCACCTCGCGGCCGCTGAACATTTTGTCGGTGGCAATGGCGCGGTGGAGCAGTTGCAGCAGGTCGTCGTCGGCCAGTGGCTGAAGCACATAGACCTGCGCGCGCGAGAGCAACGGCCTGATGACCTCGAACGAGGGGTTTTCGGTCGTGGCGCCTATCAGCGTCACCGTGCCGCGCTCCACGGCGCCCAGCAGCGAGTCTTGCTGCGACTTGTTGAAGCGGTGGATTTCGTCGATAAACAGCACCGGCCGTCCCTTGGTGAACATGCTCTGGGCATCGGCCTTGCAGCGGTCGAGCACTTCGCGCACCTCTTTCACGCCGCTGGTGACTGCCGAGAGGGTGTAGAACGGCACCTGCGTCTGCTCGGCGATGATGCGTGCCAGCGTGGTCTTGCCCACGCCCGGAGGCCCCCAGAGGATGAACGACGAGATGTTGCCGCTCTCAATCATGCGGCGGATCACGGCTCCTTCGCCCACCAGGTGGCGCTGGCCGATGTAGTCGTCGAGCGTTTTTGGGCGCAGCCGTTCGGCAAGTGGTTCGTACATGGCCCCGGGCGGTTATTTTCGGGCAATCACGGTGCCGTTGGCCTGATGGGTGGCCAGCACGAGCACCTCGGCAATCTGAACGTGTTCGGGGACGCTGGCGGCATAGAAGGCCACGTCGGCGATGTCGGCCCCGGTGAGGGGCTTCACGCCCTTG
The DNA here is from genome assembly GCA_947166165.1 of uncultured Porphyromonadaceae bacterium. Lineage (GTDB taxonomy): Bacteria > Bacteroidota > Bacteroidia > Bacteroidales > Muribaculaceae > Sodaliphilus. Next base: position 10,862 of record CAMVDK010000061.1, on the reverse strand, counting down.
TAGACGTTGGCGGCGCGCTCGTTGTCGCCGTGGAAGCGCACATTGCTGAAGTTGGTCTCCACCAGTCCAGGCTTGATGTTGGTCACGCGCACGGCTGTTTGGGCCACGTCGATGCGCAGGCCGTCGGTGATGGCCTTCACGGCGGCCTTGGTGGCGCAGTAGACGTTGCCGCCGGCATAGGCTGCGTCGCCGGCCACCGAGCCGATGTTGATCACATGGCCGTGGTTGCGCTCCACCATGGCGGGCACGATGAGCCGCGTCATGTAGAGCAGGCCCTTGATGTTGGTGTCGATCATCGTTTCCCAGTCATCTTGGTTGCCCTCATATTCAGGCTCGAGGCCCAGCGCGAGTCCGGCGTTGTTGACCAGCACGTCAATCGTGCGCCACGGCTCGGGAATCTGCGCCACGGCAGCCTCGCAGGCCTTGCGGTCGCGCACATCGAAGGTGAGCGTGAGCACTTGCGTGCCGTCACGTTCCAGTTCGGCCTTGAGCGCGTCGAGTTTGCTCTGGTTGCGGCCGGTGATGATCACGTTATAGCCTCCGGCGGCAAACCGGCGGGCACATCCCTCGCCGATGCCGCTCGTGGCGCCGGTGATTAAAGCGATTTTTCTCATTGTTTGATTAATGTTGAATGTATTGAGCAATTTGAGTGGTCACCTGCTTGGCCCACTCGGCGTCGCTGCCGAGTTCGGTTTTGATGGTCGGTTTGTCGGGCAGGGTAGTGGTGACCACCATCTGATAGCAACTGTTCATATATGGCACCGAGGCGTTGTTGAAGGTGACGTCGGTCACGGCCTCGCGAGGCAGCGCTCGGCCTTCGATCACGAGCGTGTCGTCGTAGACCAGCACCACGGCAATCAGTTCGTTGCTGCGGGTGGGGTCGAGCACCACCATGTCGACCGGCTCGCCATTGACGGCGATGTAGTCGTCAACAGTCTCGGGAGCCTTCTCGGGACCGAGGTTGTCACGTTGGTGCTTGGCCACAAACCAAAGCACAACCATCGCCACAACCACTGCGACGATGAGCCCCATCTGATACGGGTGGAGAGGGGCGGTGGATAAGAGATGAAGAATCATAGTGTGTGAGGTTTAATTTTGCAAAGTTACGCCTTTCTCTTCATAGTTGCAAATGTGCGGCGATTTTTTATTGGTAGATGAAAACAACACACGGCCGCCAGCCCCCGGTCGGCGCAAAGCGGGTCAATGGGGTCGGAGGTTTTTGACCCGCTTAAAAAAAACGCGCGACCCGGGTGTGGGGCCGCGCGTTTTGTGAATGGGTTATTCAGTGCTTTGATTGTTATTGAGCTGTGAAACTGGTGAACGACGACTGCGTGCCGGCGGGAGTGCCGTTCATGTAGACACCGTGCCAGCTGGTCGTGGCTCCCGTGGGGGCACTCGTGCTGTACTTGATCTGATAACTCTGTCCCTTGGTCATGCCCTTGGCGGTGAACAGCGACAGCGAACTCGAGAGGCTGGCCTCGAGGCTGTAGGTGAGTCCCAGGCTGGTGCCGCTGGAATTCATGATGGTGTAGTAACGCCCGGTGCTGTAGCTCAGCGAGCTGGTGCTCAGGTAGTAGCCCTGCACAGCGCTGCCGATGCCGCCGCTCGAGCCTCCCCAGCCGCCACCGCCACCTTGGCTGGCGCCGGCGCTCACGGCGTAGCCGTTGCCGGTGATGACGATGTAGCTGTTGTTGTCGCAGTCGAGGCCCTCCTCGGGGGCGCCTTTGCTGGTGTAGGCCACCACGCAGCCGTTGCCGATGGTCACGGCACCGCTGCGGCCGGCGTTGCTGTCGACGGCATCGTTGCCGGTGGAGTAGACCACCGTCACACCGCCGTTGAAGTAGATGCAGCCTGCGCAGTTCATGCCGTCGTCGTAGGCTTTGTAGTAGTGGTTGCCGCCGTTGACGGTGATGGAGGTCTTCGACTCAATGCCTTCGGCACCGTTGCTGGTCGTGCTCACTTCGGTTTGGCCGCCGTTGATGGTGATGGCTCCCATCACCTTGATGGCCTTGGCGCTTCCGCTCACGCTGCCGCCACCGCCGGGACCCCAGCCGCCACTGCTGCTGGTGCCGGCTGCGTTGCCAGTGGTGATGACCGTCAGCGTGGGGCCTTCGCCGCCGCTCACGCCCTGCGTGTAGGCTCCGTTCACCTTGATGCCCTTGCCGCCGTTGCCGGTCATCTTGATGTAGATGGTGCCGCCCAGCAGGTTCAGGTTGCCGTCGGTCTTGATGCCCTTGGCGGTGTAGTAGTCGCCGCCGCTGGCTGCCTGGGGCGCTCCGCTGTTGTTGATGGTGAGTGTGCCGCCGTTCACGGTGGTGGTCGTGGTCGAGATGCCCTTACCGGCGGTGCCGCTGGCGGTGATGTTGAGTGTGCCGTCGTTCATCACGAAGGTCACTGCCTTCACGCCGCTGCTGTAACTGGCATCGCTGTTGATCACCTTCATGGCTCCCGAGGGGGTGAGGGTGATGTTGCCGCCGTTGATGGTGCAGGTGGCCTTGCTCTTGATGCTCTTGCTCATGGCGCCGCTGTTCTCCACGGTGATGGTGCCGCCGCCTATGGTCAGGTTGCCGTCGGCTTTCAGGCCCACAGCGTTGTAGCTCGTGCCGTTCTCTTCGCTTTGGTCGCTGCTGCCGCCATACTGGCTGGTGACGTTGGTCAGCGAGTAGGTGCGGGTGGTGCCGCTGGTGGTGTAGCTGCTTGAGATGCTGTAGTACACGTCTTCGCCGCTGGTGGGAGCAGTGAAGGTGCTCGACTGGATGGTGTATGTGGTGCCGCCGCCCCAGCCGCCACCGCTGGTGTAGTTGTCGCTCTTGAAGTAGTAGGTGCCTCCGGTCGCCGAGCCAAAGTCGTAGACGTAGAACGTCAGCGTGGAGTAGCCGCTCGTGCGGGTCACGGTTTGGGTGAGTTGCTGCACCAGTGTGCCGTCGCTCTTGTACAGATACACTTTGGTCCAAGCCGACGAGCCGCCGTAGCCGCCACCGCCGGTGGGGATGCTCACGTACACCTTGTAGCTGCTGGTGGGCTGGGTGGGGTCGGTGCCGGTGGCTTCGGCCGTGCCGCCGATGCCGTTGGCCTTGATGTTGACCACGGTGGTGCCGGCGCTCTCGTCGATGGTCAGGTTGCCGTCGGCGCTGAGGCCCTTGCCGCCCTCGGCGGTGTTGTTCACGATGATGGTGCCGCCGGTGACGTTGATGTCGCTGTCGGCCTTCACGCCCGTGCTGTAGCCCAGGCTGCTGCCACTGGTGTCGAGCGAGCCGGTCTGCGTGATGGTGATGTTGCCGCCGCTGATGTTCACGTCTTCGGCAGCCTTGATGCCCTTCACGCCCGAACCGGTGGTGGTGATGTTGAGCGTGCCGCCGGCTATGGTCACCGAGCCGGTGTTCTCCACCTCGTCGACCACGTTGCCGTCGTCGTCGGTCTCGAAGCTCACCTGGATGCCGTCGTCGCCCACATTGTTGATGGTGATGGCGCCGCCGTTCTGCTTGAGGTACTGGTTCACGTTGAAGCCGTCGCCCACGGCCTTGAGCACGTTGATGGTGCCGGCGCTTTTCTTCACTTCCACATATTCCTTGCCCCAGAATCCGTGGCCGGTGTTGCCGGTGATGTTGAGCGTTCCGGAGCCCTTGAACTCGGTGTGTCCCTTCACGGCGAAGCAGGCCTTCTGCGTTCCGCCGGAGCCGTCCACCAGGCTGCTGGTGGTGCCGTCGACCACTTGCACCTCGATGCGCTTGCCATCGCGGATGTTGATGGCCGCGCTGTCGGGGTTGGTGAGTGTGACACCGTTGAGCTTCAGGGTCATCTTGTAGCTGCCGTCCATGTAGAACGAGCCGTTCTGGCTCGAGCCCTGCAGGGTGTAGATGGCCTCGGTGGCCATCGTTTCGTCTTGCAGCAGCGCCACATGGGCGCCCGTCACCGCGCCGCTCATGTGCGAGGCGATGTTGCCGGCAACGAGCACTTCGGCGGTGGCCGAGTTGTAGGTCACTTGGATGTTGTTGTCGGTGATGGGGGTGTTGTCGACGTAGATTTGGTCGATGTCGGCGATGTTGAACACCTTGTCGAGCACCGTGAGCGTAGTGGCGCTGGCGAAGGGCATCTGGCCCAGCTGTGCTGTGGCGAAGCCCCACTTGATGTCGCCGGTGACGACCCACATGGTCTGCGTGTCGGAGGCCTCGGCGCGGCGCAACTGTAGGCTGCTCTTGCCCAGAATGATGTTGATTACCTCCGACACGTCGTCGATGTCCACCGATCCGTCGTCCGTCACGTCACATACACCTGGATAGTCCTGCTCGGAGGCTTTGCCCAGAATCACGTTCACGAGTGCCGACACGTCGTCGATGTCGACCACGCCATCGCCGGTCACGTCGCCCACTTTCAGCGAGGGTTGCTCGCCCGAAGGGGTGTCGGTGAACTCCATGTAGTTCATCTTGTTCAGCGCCACGACGGTGGTGCCGTCGGTGGCTTGGGCCACCAGGTTGCCATTGGCAAAGGTGATGGTCAGCCCGTCGGCTGTCGCCGTCTGGTCGCCTGTGGTGGCCGCAAACTTCAGATAACTGAAGCCTGTGGCGCTTGCCGCCAGTGCGAAAAGCACTGTCAGGCAGAGGGTTGCAATGCGTCTTGTCATAATCTTGTTGTTTTTGAATAAGAACTAACTGTGTGAGGTGAGCGATGCTGATAGAACCGCAAATCGCTCTTTTTGAAATGCAAAAGTAGTGGAAAACAAGAATGATGTCAAGTAAATTCAGCAAAACCGCGCTTTCTGTCGGCCAAAGCAAGCCGCCCGCGCAGGCACTGCGGCATTGTTAATCTTCTAGTAAAACTAGATTTTCTAGTAAAACTAGACTTTCTAGATGCTCTATCCACTCATATATAATTAAGGTATAACCTCGCTCTTGGATTGATGCGAAAGCGGCGACTGCCGCCGAAAGGGCTGGAACTCTTAATTTTCCATAAAAAGTTGTGGGAGTGCATATAATTGAGTAATTTTGTAGACGTGTTTTATCCATGACCTTAACATTAACCTTATCGTAATGACTCAACCGATAGCTCAAAAAGAAATCGACGACTTGCTGTCGCGATTAGACGCGCGCGACTTGTCGCGTGCCACCATCCGCCAGTCGGTGGCGGTGACCAACGCCCTTGAACAGATGACAGGCGAGAAGTTCTCGCATTTGGAGATTGGCGTGCCAGGTCTGCCGCCGTGCCAGGTGGGTGTCGATGCGCAGAAGGCGGCCCTCGACCGCCATGTGTCGTCGATATATCCGCCCATTGGTGGCATCGCCCCGCTCAAGGAGAACGCGGCGCGCTTTGTGGAGGCCTTTGTGGGCACGAAGGTGACACCGGAATGCGTGGTGCCCACCGTGGGCAGCATGCAGGGCTGCTTCAACCTGCTGCTCGAGGGCTCGCGTCTCGACCCGAAGAAGGACACCATTCTCTTCCTCGACCCGGGTTTCCCCGCGCAGCACGCCCAGGCCAACGTGCTGGGCATCCCCAGCCAGAGTTTCGACCTCTACCAGTATCGCGCCGAGAAGCTCGGCCCTAAGCTGGAGGAATACTTCAAGCAGGGCAATATCGCCGCCATCCTCGAGTCTAACCCCAACGACCCCGCCTGTGTGTGCCGGACCGACGAGGAGCTTCGCACCATAGGTGAGCTGGCCACCAAGTACGACGTGATTGTGCTCGAGGACATGGCCTACATGTGCATGGACTTCCGTCAGGACCTCTCGCATCCGTTCCAGCCGCCCTATCAGGCTTCGGTGTCGCACTATACCGACAACTATGTGATGATGATGTCGGCCTCCAAAATCTTCAGCTATGCCGGCGAGCGCCTGGGCATCGTGGTGTTCTCGCCCGCGCTGTTCAATCGCGAGTACCCGCACCTGCGCGAGCTCTACGGCATGGGCCGCATGGGCGACAACTACATCCTCACGTTCCTCTACGTGGCCTCGTCGGGCACGTCGCACTCGGCACAGCACGCCGTGGCGGCGATGCTGGGCGCCGCGGCCGACGGCACGCTCGACTTCGTCGACGAGCTGGAGGAGTACGGCCGCCGCGCGCGCATCGTCAAGGAACTCTTCACGCGCAACGGCTTCCACATCATCTACGACCGCGACAACGACCGCCCCATCGGCGACGGATTCTTCTTCACCGTGGGTTACGGCACGATGAACAACCGCGACATCATCACCAACCTGATGCGCTGCGGCGTGGCCACCATCTCGCTGCTGACGGCCTACAGCGAGCAGAGCGGCGTGCGCGTGTGTGTTTCGGCGCTCTCGACCGACGAGCAGTTCCAGGTGCTCGACCAGCGACTGAAAATGTTTAACGAATACTTCAAAGACTGCAAATGAACTACATGACCGCCGACGAGGCCATGCGCCTGGTGAGCAATGGCGACTCGATCTACATCCAGGGCAGCACCTCGGTGCCCAACGTGCTTGAGCAGGCCCTGGCCCGCCGTGGCGGCGAGCTGCGGGGAGTGAAGGTGTACTCGGCCTTCAATATCACCAAGGAGGAAGCCCCGTTCTGCAAACCGGAATACAAGGAGGCCTTCCTGACCAACAGCCTGTTTCTGTGCTACGACCAGCGCCGCTGGGTGCGCGAGGGTTACGGGTCGATGATTCCCGCCTTCCTGGGCGAGATTCCGTTCCTGTTCCGGAGCCGCCAGATTCCGCTCGACATCTCGTTCATCAACTGCTCCCTGCCCGACGAGAACGGCTACTGCAGCTATGGCATGAGCGCCGACCTGGCCGTTTCGGCCGTCGAGTCGTCGCGCATCATCATTGCACAAATCAACAAGAGCATGCCCTACCTGTGTGGCGGCGCGCTCATCCACGAGTCGCAAATCACGGCCGCTGTGGAGTGCGACGATGCCCCGGTGGCGCTCGAGTTTGGTGCTCCCACCGAGATTGAGGCCGCCATCGGAGCCGCCATCGCCGCCGAAATCGACGACGGCGCCACGCTGCAGATAGGCGTGGGCGGAATACCCAACGCCGTGCTCAACGGCATCAAGCACCACAAGCATCTAGGCCTGCACACCGAGGCGATGACCGACGGCGTGGTGCGCCTGATTGAGGAAGGCGTGATCGACAACTCGCTCAAGAAGGTGAAGCCCGGCAAGAGCGTGGCCAGCCTGGCGCTTGGCTCGAAGCACATGTATGAATTCCTCGACCACAACACCGATGTGGAGTTCTACGACGTGGGCTGGACCAACGACCCGCAGGTGATACGCCAGAACCCCAAGGTGATTGCCATCAACTCGGCCCTCGAGGTGGACCTCACCGGCCAGATATGCGCCGACAGCATTGGCGACTACATCTTCTCGAGCGTGGGCGGCCAGCACGACTTCATGTACGGAGGCGCGCTGAGCGAGGGCGGCAAGACGTTCATCGCCCTGCCATCGCGCACGGCCAAGGGCAAGGGCAAGATTGTGCCGCGCCTCACGCCGGGCGCCGGCGTGGTGACCACACGCTTCCAGACGCAATATGTGGTCACCGAGCATGGCATCGTCTACCTGCGCAACAAGAACCTGGCCGAGCGCGCCAAGGCCCTCATCTCCATAGCCCACCCCGACGACCGCGAGGCACTCGAGCGCGCCGCCTGCGAGCGCTTCGGCTACAGCTTCCTGCGCCTCAAAGACTGATAAAGTGTTAATTGTGCTTACAAATCGTTAACAGTTACACATAACTCGCTAATTGTTTGTACCTTTGCACCGCTTTTTAAAAAAGACCCGTGTGATGGGAAATTAAGGAGCAACCCAAACAACTTAATTTTTAGTAACACAACCCGTTAAAAATGAAGACATTCCAACTGAACGCCGAGCCTCGCATCGACCTCGGCAAGAAGGCCGCCAAGGCCCTTCGCAAGGAGAACAAGATTCCCGTGGTGCTCAACGGCGGCAAGCTCGTCGAGCTCAAAGACGGCAAGTATGACGGCAAGCTGAACCCCGGCGAGAAGGTGGTGCCCATCGGCCGTGATGGCAAAGGCATCATCACCACCGACCTGACGGTGAACAAGGCCGACGTGCGCAAGCTCATCTACAGCCCCGAGGTGTTTGTCATCGACCTGAACATCAATGGCCAGGTGAAGAAAGCCGTGCTGAAGGACCTCCAGTTCCACGCTGTGAACGATGCCGTGCTGCACATCGACTTGCTCGAGGTGACCGACGAGAAGCCCGTGGTGGTCGAAGTGCCCGTCCACGTCGAGGGACACGCTGCCGGTGTCAAGGCTGGTGGCAAGCTCTTCCTGGCTCTGAAGAAGGTGAAGGTGAAAGGCATCTACAGCAAGCTGCCCGAGGACGTGAAGATCGACGTGTCGGCACTGCAAATCGGCCAGTCGGTCAAGGTGCGCGACCTGCAGTTCGACGACTTCGAGATGGCCAGCCCCAAGGAGCTGGTGATTGCCGGCGTGCGCGCCACGCGTGCTTCGCGCGACGCTTCGGCCAGCGAGGAAGGCGAAGAGGCTGCCGAGTGACCCACCACATCGGTGTGCACCCCAAGGCGTGCACCCGATGCGTTACCAACAAGGAGCCGGGGGCAATGCGCTCCTGGCCCCTTTACATATATCTGTGACTCATTCCACCTAAAGCGCTTGACTCATGGGTGACTTTTTCAAGCGAATACTCAACTTGTTCCGTTCGGACTCCGAACGCGTAGAACCTGCTGTTATGAAATATCTGATTGTGGGCCTGGGCAACATCGGCGCCGAGTATGCCGGCACACGCCACAACATGGGCTTTGCCGTGGCCGACGCGCTGGTCGAGCAGGCCGGTGTGTCGTTTGCCACGCAGCGCTACGGGGCCGTGGCCGAAATGCGCGTCAAAAACCAGCAGCTGCTGGTGCTCAAGCCGTCCACCTACATGAACCTGAGCGGCGACGCCGTGCGCTACTGGGCGCAGAAGGAGAAAATCGCGCTCGACCACATCCTGGTCATAGTCGACGACATCGCACTGCCCTTCGGCGCGATACGCCTGCGCGGCAAGGGCGCCGACGGAGGCCACAACGGCCTCAAGAGCATCGACCAGCAGATGCAATCGCAGAACTATGCCCGGCTGCGCTTCGGCATCGGCAACGACTTTCCGCGGGGAGCGCAGATCGACTATGTGCTCAGCCGCCCCAGCGCCGACGAAGAGGCCATCCTGCCCGAGCGTGCCAAGGTGGCCGCCGAGGCGGTGAAGGCGTTCTGCCTGTCGGGGCTCGACTTTGCCATGACGCATTACAACAACAAATAGACACGCATCCAACCACACCTTACTCTATGAACGAAGTTAGAATCGACAAGTGGCTGTGGGCCACGCGCATCTTCAAGACGCGCACCATCGCCACCGATGCCTGCAAACTGGGGCGCGTCACCATCGGGGGCATGAACGTGAAGCCCTCACGCATGATCAAGGTGGGCGACGTGATTGCCGTGCGCAAGCCGCCGGTCACCTACACCTTCGAAGTCATCGGACTGGTGCAGAACCGCGTGGGGGCCAAACTGGTGCCCAACTACCTGCGCAACATCACCACGCGCGACCAGCTCGAACTGCTCGAGATGGTGAAAATCGACGGCTTTGTCAACCGCCAGCGAGGCCAGGGACGACCCACCAAGAAGGAGGGCCGCGAGATGAAGGAGTTCACCGACGACGCCTTCTTCGGCTTCGACTCGCCCATCGACGACGCCTTCGACTGGGCCGACGACGAGAACCCGTTGTGGACGGCCGCCGACGAGGAGCGCCTCAACGAGCAGATAGAGCACCGCCAGGCCGACCAGGGGACAACAGGCAGATAGTCTCCAATATTATAGGTGGGTTCTATAAATTGCAAAAAAGTAATGAATGGTTTTGGCCGCCTTGGGCCAGCTTGCTGGCATCTTTTGTCTCAACTGCTTGAACCGTAGCCTGCTACTGCTTCGCGCAGCTTGAGCCAAAACCTGCTCAGCAATCAAGCCCAATTCGGCTCAAGCAATTTATAGAACCCACCTTTAATTTGTTGTTTTTATTTGCCTGAAGCGTGGTCAATTTCAATTCGCGGCATTCGCATTCAACAGTTTTTTCAATGCGAATTAGGCTAATTTTACGAATTACGCTAATGTGAATAAGAAAAAATTCGCATCATTAGTTAAATTCGTGAAATTCGCATTTAATCTCCTCTTGCTTATTTCGGGCAGGTGTGGCCGATGGCGCTTGGTGTGGGCGAACTCACATGGCCCAAAGTGGTGGAGTGGTGGGGGTCAGCGTCGGCGGTCGAGGGCATCGAGCTTGCGGGCGTCGCCCAGCTTGTAGTAGATGTTGCGCAGGGCGTTGCGGGCGTCGTCGTTGCCAGGGTCAAGCTCGTAGGCCTTCTCGAGGTAGGGCAGCGCCTGGCGGTAGATGGGGTTCACCTTTTTGGCCAGTGCTTTGACGCTGAGCTTCTGGTTGCTGTCGACGATTTGCGCCGCCTGGTTGTAGTAGTAGCGGCCCATGTTGAAGAGACCCTGAGCGTTGTCGGGGTCGAGTTCCACGCAGCGCTTGAAGTGTGGCATGGCCTGCTCAAGGCTGCTCTGCTGCTCGACGACGAGCCCCTTGAGGTTGTGGAGCTCGGCGTCGCCGTCTTCAACGGCGAGCGCCTCGTCGATGAGTGCCGCGGCCTGCTGGAGCTCGTGGCGGTTGATGTGGTCGTTGATGAGGATGCGCACGTATTGCGGGTCGGAGGTGCCGAGCTGCCGGTAGGCCTCGCGGGCCAGCTCCACGATGCCGTTGTCGTCGTTCTCGGCCGAGAGGCACACAAGGGCATAGTCGAAAGCCTCCTTGGTCACATAGCCTAGCGAGCGTGCCAGGGCGAAGTGGTGTGCCGCCTGGCGGTGGTCACCCTGGGGGCCAGGGGCGCGCTGTGGCGCTGCGGGGA
>CAMVDK010000060.1 GCA_947166165.1 uncultured Porphyromonadaceae bacterium | reverse complement strand
TCTCGTCCTCCGTCTTTTTATCATCCTTATGTTTCAACCAATATTGCTTCAATAGGTTCGTGTCTGGCAACGACTCATAGTCAATCGGTTTGCGTTCTACAGGTACAGGCTCTTTGGCTGATTCCTCTAAGCTTACTCTATCCCATGACTCCTGCAGTTCCTTATAGTGCGAATATACGAAAGCGGGCAGTCCTGTCAGGATGTCCTTAGTCCCCTGATAGCGTTTCTGCTGCAATAGCTGCTCCACATATTTCCGTCCATATACCACTACTTTTTCCCTAAGTTTCCCGCTAGGGTGGGTCAGTGTGGCCTTTTGCCTTGACACCACATATTTATATTTACCCGTAGCAACATCGCCATTCAACACGGAAAAACCTCCAACCAATAGGTCTGCTGCCAGTTCTTGAATCCACAGCTCGTTTTCAAACAACAACAAGCGCGTCTTATACATATACTGATGTGCTAACTCATGCAGGCAAGTCAGTTTCAGGGCTTCTCGGTTATTAATCCCCGACTTCTCCATCTCCTGCCAGTCATAGTACAACTGGCACTCCTCTGCTTTGTCAGATGTTATCACTTCCGCTATCGTTTCAGCCCTTTCTTTGATGATTGGCACAGGTAACTCAAAAAAGTCTGCCACTTGTTTAACAGCATTCTTTATATCATCATCCTTGATGTCGTAGTCCTTGTCCAAGAACAGTGCATCGATGATATTCGCATCATGTCGCCTTAGGAACTTCACCCACAACAGCGAGTCTCTCTCCATAGCTTCATGAAATGCGGTTTTCGGGTCATCCGCATTTGCGATATTCTTTAGTTCATCCATTACGTTCATGCCGTCAAAGTTAAGACAGTCCGACGCTTTCTGTCACTCTACATTGAAGTTAACAGCCATTTCCAAACAGGCACAATTTCAATCACTGCATCTCCAACAGGAATGTTTTCTTCCTCATCCATGGTAATAATCATCATACGCTGCAGATGAAACACCTTGTTCATCTTTATCAACGCGCCAGTCTCACGCTCCCTTGTGCCATAGTCACGAATACTATAAGACACCTGTATGCCAAGGTTCTCATGAGGCACATAGAAGTCCACCTCAATTCCCTTGTGATAATAATACAGACCGTCCTCCTCCAGCCCACCATATCGTTTCATAAGTGTGATAGCTACCAGATTCTCTAAAAGTTTGCTCTGAGGGTCTATCAGATAGTTGTTCAGCAGGCCATTGTCAAAGAAGTAATGCTTGCAGTTTGTCACCCGCTCTGAGAAACTGTCCGTATAGTTTTCCAGCCGGAACGTCATAAAGGCCTCGTTCATGTAACCGAGATAGTCGCTGACGGTATTGCGGCTCACTCTCTCGCCTGTTGACTTGAGAATATTAGTCAGGCGCATCAGGGTCATGGGTTGCATGACGCTTTCTGCCAGTTTCTTTGTCAGTAGCCGTATCATTCCTGTGGAACGGATTTCATTACGTGCAATGATGTCGCCAAGCACTATCTTCTGACATAGCCAGTTCAGCCACTCCTGCTTGTCCATGCGGTCAAACGTCTCGGCAAACCCTCCATATTGGAAATAGTCGGAAAACAATGCACGCACCTGTGTCCGTTGCCCATCCAACAGCCAATGCTCGCCAAGCCTTACATCCTTGTATTGCAGATACTCCGCAAAAGAGAAAGGATAGATATGGCGCACGATGAAACGTCCTCCAAGTGTAGTGGCAATCTCGCGGCTTAGCATCCTGGCATTGCTGCCCGTTACCATGACCTGATAGCCCATGTCAGCCAGCCTGCGGACGAACTTCTCCCAGCCTTCAACAATCTGTATCTCGTCAAGATAAACCACAGGCTTCCGTCCTTGATACAGTTCCTCATAGCTTTGGATGATACTGTCAAACTCGCTCATATTCGTGATGTCCAGACGGTCATCCTCAAAGTTGATGTATAGAATATCCTCTTTCGACGAACGCCCCTCGACCACACGCTGCTGAATGTGCTGATACAGCATATACGACTTTCCTGCCCTTCTCAGTCCTACAAGCACATAATTACCTGTTGGCTCAAAGCGCACATCACGCTTCACTAATGGGATTTGTGGTATCCTGTCCTGATTCTTCAGGAGGATGGATTTGATGGTATCTTTGTTCATAATCACTGCATTTTGTCTCTATAGAGTGCATCTTTTGTATGTTTTTGCACTCCATGCGGCGCAAAGATACCTAATTCTACAGAAAGAACCAAGTAATATTGCTATTTGTGTGGTGTAATTTAACGAATATTATTAATATGTCCCCATCCGCTATTCATCTTACAAACCTCTACGTCGGGACTTATCAAACTTGTTCTATAACAGTCCAGTGTCCGCCGCGATCCCCTCCAACTCTCTTTAGCAACCCTATTTCCTTCAGACGATTAAGGTGATATTTCACTCCACCTAAACTGATATGAGGAATCATACTTGCAAATGCAAATCATTTTGGCTGCAAAGATACAAAAATCAAGTCCGTTGACTCAAAAAAACTCTGTGACTAACTATATTTCAATTATTTCAAAGAACGCTTGGCGATTTTTAGTGGACAGCAATGATGCCGAGAAAAAGTTTTATCCGCCCAGAAAAAACTCAGCTAAGTTTTTACCAATTTCCCTTAGAATGCCTTTCCTAATTTCCTTTAAATAACTACCCCTGCTATACAAACTTGCTCTTCTCCTTGCTTCTTCAGCTTCTCTTTCAGCCTTGATTCGTGCGATTCTTTCTCTTTCTGCTTTATACTCAGCCTCCTTTTTCTCATCAATAACAATCGTGATTCTAATCATAGTTCCTATTCCTATAGCTAAAACTCCAGCTATGAGCAAATACAGCCAAAAGCCCTCAAGTCCTGTATGTCTTAAGATAAAGAATATGCCTCCTGTTGTTAAAAGTGCAATAAGATAATACAAAAAATTGAATACCGCAAATAATCCTATGCCTAAAACAACCACTAAAGCCCAACTTTGAGAAATTGGTAATTCTGATTGGAGATTACATGTCTTCCAAATTAGACCACACAGTAGTACAAAATTAATAATTCTTACAAAAATATAGGCATCATCAAATTCTACTTTATCATCTTCATCGACCGAACATTCACCTATCAAAGAGAAAATCGCTCCAATAGTTAGTATAATCATTATAACCCATTCATACCAACGAAGGGATGCAGATTGAACACCAAACAACTCATAATAAAATAGTCCTTGAAGTGATACTACACTTATTAGGCGCAAAAAACTTTGTCCACTCATCTTGCCAAACTTTAATTGGTTCTATTAAACCTAAATTCCGCAACACTTTAGTTTAACTTTCTTTATAAGTTCCTGAGCTACAAAAAATTGCCCGGGATTATGTCATGTCAGATTTTTCACTTACCTTAGTGCTGCATTTAAAGACAAGCAAAATCATCAATGGCATGGCAAAGGTACAAATAAAATCTGAGAGAATCTCTCCTTTTGGAGAAATTTTTCAAGTGCCTAAATTCCGCAGTATTCTAGTTTGACTTTCTTTGTAAATTACTGGGCGACAAAAAAAGTTGCCAAGGTTTTTGTTGTTTTGTGGGTCGGCGTTCAGTGGCAGGTTGAGTGCTGGTTCGAGGTCCGGGGCGCGGGGCGGGTGCCGGCCGAGGCTCCACAGCCGTCGATGGTTGGCCAGCCGTGGGGCCACGTTACCTGGTCAAGCCACGCCAGCCGCCCCTTTTCGGGATTGGAGCGGAGGTAGGCGTGATAGAACATCCAGGTCTGCCCTGCAGCATCTTCGATGATGCGGGAGTTGTGCCCGGGAGCGATGCTCACCTCGTTGGACGTGAGCAGCAGCGAGCAGGCGTTTTCGAGCATGGGGTTGCCCTGTTTGTCGCAATAGGGTCCGAAAAGGCTGTTGGAGCGGCCGACCACCGTCTGGTAGGTGCTGCGTGCGCCCTCGCAGCAGGAGCCGATGCTGCAGAACAGGTAGTAGAAGTCGCCCCGCTTGTGGATGTAGGGGGCTTCGAACCGTGTTCCGGCCAACTGCTGCTTCACGTTCATGTCTTTCACTGACAGCCCGTCGGCAGCGAGTTCGATGAGCCAAATGCCGTTCCAGCTGCCCCAGACGAGGTACTTATGGCCGTCGTCTTCGAAGTATTCGGCGTCGATGGAATTCCTCACGCCCACATCGCGGCTGGTGAACAGTTTTCCGTCGCCCACCAGTTTGTAGGGCCCTGCAGCGGTGGCGGCGGTGGCCACGCCGATGCTGGCTTCGTCGACTCCACCCCATGTGGAGAGGGCGAAGTAGAGTACGTAGCGGCCGTCTTGCCAGGTGATGCACGGCGCCCAGTAGCTGTCGACGCCCGGCACAAAGGCGGGCCGCGGATTGTGGCCGAATGCCTGACCCACGTAGGTCCAGCCGACGAGGTCGGTGCTGCGGTAAATGCGCTCGCCGGTGGCGAAAAGGTAGTAGTGCCCGTCGCCGCCGTCGATGACCGTGGGGTCGGGTGCGTCGCGGTCGATGACGGGATTGGTGTAGGTGCTGGCCGTGGCGTGCGCAAGGCTGGCGGTGGCATGGGCCACGAGCATCAGTGCCAGCAGCAGCGCCCGGCATGGCCAAGCACCGCTGCTGTGCTGGGCACACGCCGGCTTGCTGTGTGAGTGCTGAATTTTGGTCATGTGAATTATGCGCTAGAGGTGGGTGGGGACGGGGTGGGGGCGAGCCGGCGTCAGTCGAGCGCTTTGCGCAGGAAGTCGAGGAAGGCGGGCACGTCTTCCTTGTAGGCAAACGGGCCGCTGAGCAGGTTGCCCTGCGCGTCGAGGATCACGTAGTAGGGCTGGCTGTTGGCTCCGAACTTGTGCCGCTGCAGGTAGCTCCACAGGTCGCCGGTGGTGGTGAGCTCCACCTGGCGGCCGTTCTCCTCCACATATCGGGGCTGGGGCAGGGGGGTCTTGTCGTCGACCATGAGCTGGACGGTGACGAATCGCTCGGTGATGAGCTGCTTCACCTCGTCGCGGTCGAGCACGGCGCCTTCCATCTTGCGGCAGTTCACGCAGCCGAAGCCCGAGAAGTCGACAAACACCGGCTTGCCCTGCTGTGCTGCGGCGGCCATGCCCTGGTCGTAGTTGTCGAACTGGGTGAGTTCGCCGCCGTAGAGGTTGAAGTCCTGCGTGCTCAAAGGCGGCACGAATGCGCTGGTGGCGCGCAGCGGAGCGCCCCACAGCCCCGGCACAAGGTAGGCGGTGAAGGCCAGCGACACCAGTCCGAGCATGAATCGCGTCACGCCCACACCGCTGCCCTGCGGCTCGCCGTCGCTCTCAAAGCGGAACATGCCCAGCAGGTAGAGCCCGAGCAGGCCGAAGATGGCAATCCAGAGCGCCAGGAAGGTCTCGCGGTCGAGGATGTGCCAGCCGTAGGCCAGGTCGGCCACCGAGAGGAACTTGAGCGAGAGGGCCAGCTCGAGGAAGCCGAGCACGACCTTGACGGTGTTCATCCATCCGCCCGAGCGCGGCAGCTTTTTGAGCCATGAGGGGAAGAGGGCGAAGAGGGTGAAGGGAATGGCCAGGGCGATGGCGAAGCCCAGCATGCCTATGGCCGGCCCCATGCTGGTGCCCTGGCTGGCGGCCTCGACGAGCAGTGTGCCGATGATGGGGCCGGTGCACGAGAACGACACGATGACCAGCGTGAAGGCCATGAAGAAGATGCTCAGCAATCCCGTGGTGCGCTCGGCGGCGCCGTCCATCTTGCTCGACCATGAGTCGGGCAGCTTGATTTCGAACGCTCCGAAAAACGAGATGGCAAACAGCACCAGCAGCAGGAAGAAGATGATGTTGCACACGGCGTTGGTGGCCAGTGCGTTGAGTGCGCTGGCGCCGAAGATGGCGCTCACGGCCAGGCCCAGTGCCACATAAATCACGATGATCGAGGCGCCATAGATCACGGCGTCGCGTATCGACTGCGCTCGGCTGCCGCTCTTCTTGAGGAAGAAGCTCACCGTCATGGGTATGATGGGCCACACGCAGGGCGTGAGCAGGGCGAGCAGTCCGCCCAGGAAGCACAGTCCGAAGATGTGCCACAGGCTCATGCCGCTTGCCGGGGCCGCTTGTCCGTCGGCGGCTGTGGTGCCGTCGGCGGCGGTTAGCGAAGCCTCGACGGGGGCCCAGGTGTCGGCCAGAGCGGCCGCCGGGGCGGGTGTGGCGGCGCTGTCGGCGGCTGTGGCCGTCAGCGCGGTGTCGGCCGTGGCAGCAGGCTCGTCGGCAGCGGGCTCGTCGTCGGCAGGCTTCTTCACGTCGCCCTTGAAGGTGAACGGCTCAGAGGAGGGGGCGGTGCAGGTCTCGTCGTTGCAGGCCATGTAGCGCACCGTGCCGTCGATGTTGTAATGCTCGCCGGTGACGGTGAACCGCTGCGACAAGGTGGCCTTGCCGGTCCACCAGCGCAGGGTCATGTCGAAGGTGGCGTCGTGCTCCTCGTGGGGCTTGGGCGACTTCGAGAGCCCTCCGTCGAGCTTCACGCCGTCGAGCGTTTTCCACTCCACGCTGGTGGGCACGGGGCCGCCATCGGGCAGCTGGGTGTCGTAGAGGTGCCAGCCGGGGTCGATGGTGGCGGTGAAGGTGACCCCACCGTGGGTGGCGTCGGTCATCTTCACCGCGCTTTTCCAGTGCACGGGATTCACTATCTGGGCCTGCAAGGCAGCCATGGCCGCCATCAGCAGCACAAGCGCGATTATTGTTCTTTTCATCTTCGGTTATAGTTGTTCGGATAAAGCCATAGAAAATTGCGTCAATCGGTGGGTTTGAACACGATGGGCAGCATATACCACACGCTGACGGGATGTCCGTTGACCATGCCTGGCACGAACTTGGGCAGCATCTTGCACACGCGCACCGCTTCCTGGTCGATATATTCATCGACCGATTTCACCACCTTCACGTCGCACACTTGCCCCGTTTTGTCGATGATGAGCTGCAAGACGACGCGTCCACCTATTCCACGTTCGCGCGCCACCTGCGGATATTCGATGTTGGAGGCGATGAATTTCACCAGTTCTTCGAGTCCACCGGGGAAGCAGGGCATCACCTCGGCCACGTGGATGTCGTTGATCAAAGCCTTCGACGCGCCGACGATGGAGTCGGCAATCGCCTTTTCGTCGTCGTCGAGCGCACCGCCGATGATGCCTTTGCCCTTGTCGTAGAGCAGTGCCTGCTTGAGCAGCTCGGCGGCAGCCTGGTGGTCCTGCTTCGCGGCCCGAGTGAGGAAAGAGATGGACTTGGGCACGTCGATGTCGACACCGCGGCCGTAATAGTAGCGGTAGCCGATGATATACTGCGACTGGGCGTCGCCCTCGAGGGCCTTGAGCAGGATTTTGTCGAACTCGGCGGCCAGCACCATGTCGTCCTGGTCGTCGTGAGGCGCTGCGGAAACAGGCACCGAGCAGGCATCCACAGCCATCAGTACAAATAACGCCGCACTCAAAATGTGCTTTAACAGTTTCATCATGTTCAATCGGTTTATGAATCAGCAAATCATTGTTTCACCACCATGGGATGGCAGAATGCTGCAAAGTTACACCAAATCGGGCGCATTACAAAATAAAATCGCAATTTTTTTCCTGCCGTGCTTCATGTGCGGTGGGCTTCGGGGTGGCGGCAGCGCTGCCATTATGGCTAATTCACGTTGCATGGCCGCGCTGCCGCGAGGCTTCGACAGAGCCAACATTCCACATTTTTGCTTCGCAGCACGCTCAATCGGCTATTTTTTATTAATTTTGCAGCGTGAATGGGTCAGCCCATTCTCCATCACGAACCAAAAGACTAATTAACTCAATAGCATTTATGAAAAAACTGATGACAATCGCAGCCCTGGCTGCCCTGACCGTGGCTCCTGTAGCAGTGGCGCAGACTCATGGTCTGAACCGTGCCGACATGAACCTGAACGTGAATCCCGGCGACGACTTCTATGAGTACGCCGGCGGCGGATGGATGAAAGCCAACCCCCTGAAGCCCGAGTATCCGAGCTACGGCGTGTTCAACGACCTGGCCGAGAAGAACCGCGATCAACTCAAGGAGCTCTTCGCCAGCCTGGCCAGCGAGAAGCACGCCTTCGGCACCGTGGGCCAGAAAGTGACCGACCTCTACAGCCTGGCCATGGACAGCGACCGCCTGAACCGCGAGGGCGCCGCCCCGCTCAAGGCCGACCTGGCCGAGGTGGCCGCCTTCCGCAAGGCCAACCTCACCCCATTCATCGCCAAGACCCACCTCACACTGGGCAACCCCTTCTTCGGCATCGGCGTGGAGACCGACCTGAAGAACAGCGACTTCAACGCCATGTGGGTCAGCGCCGGCACCAGCGGCCTGCCCGACCGTGACTACTACCTGAGCACCGATGCCGACAGCAAGAAGCTCCAGCAGCAATACCGCGACTTCGTGGCGCAGATGTACATGATGTGCGCCGACTACAAGAAGAAAGACGCCCAGCGCGCTGCCAAGCTCATCTACGACATCGAGTACCAGTTTGCCGAGGCCGAGATGGACCGCGCCGAGGCTCGCGACTACACCAAGCTCTACAACATCCGCACCCTCGACCAGCTCCAGCAGGACTACCCCGCCATCCAGTGGCGGCAGTACTTCGACCTGATGGGCGTGAAGGGTCTCGACTGGGTGATTCTCGAGCAGCCCAAGGTGATGGCAGTGGCCCAGAAACTCATGACCACCCTCACCGAGCAGCAGATGCGCGACTACTTCACTTGGGAGGTGGTCAGCCGCGCCACCGGGCAGCTGAGCGACGAGATAGGCGAAGCCAGCTTCGACTTCTACGGCCGCAAACTCAGCGGACAGCAGCAGCGCCAGCCGCGCTGGAAACGCGCGCAGAACTACCCCAACGGCATGCTCGGCGAAGCGGTGGGCGAACTCTACGTGAACAAATACTTTGCCCACGGCAGCAAGGAGAAGATGCTCGGGCTGATCAACAACCTGCGCAAGTCGCTGGCCACCCACATCGCCGGCCTCACCTGGATGAGCGACGAGACCAAGGTCAACGCATTGGTCAAGCTCAACGCCTTCACCGTCAAGATTGGCTATCCCGACAAATGGCGCGACTACAGCGGCCTGACCGTCGACCCCTCGAAGCCGCTGTATGACAACGTCAAGGCTGCCACCATCTATGAGACGCGCCGCAACCTCGACAAGTTTGGCAAGCCCGTCGACAAGGACGAGTGGGGCACGACTCCGCAGACCGTCAACGCCTACTACAACCCCACCACCAACGAGATTTGCTTCCCCGCCGCCATCCTGCAGGCCCCCTTCTTCGATGTCGAGGCCGACGACGCCACCAACTACGGCGCCATCGGCGTGGTGATTGGCCACGAGATGACCCACGGATTCGACGACCAGGGCCGCACCTTCGACGCCGAGGGCAACATGGTGGACTGGTGGACCGCCGCCGACGCTGAGCGCTTCACCGAGCAGGCCGAGAAGCTCGCCGCACAGTTCGACGAATACACCGTGGTGGGCGACCTCCACGCCAACGGTCACCTCACCCTGGGTGAGAACATCGCCGACCAGGGCGGACTGCGCATCGCCTACGACGCCTTCAGGCAGACGCAGCAGTTCAAGGACGGCCAGCAGCTCGACGGCTTCACTCCCGCACAGCGCTTCTACCTGAGCTACGGCCGCATCTGGGCGCAGAACTCCACCGATGAGTATATCCACCAAATCACCAAGAGCGACCCGCACAGCATAGGCCGCCTGCGCGTGAACGCCACCCTGCGCAACATCGACACCTTCTTCGATGCCTTCGGCATCAAGCCCGGGGCCAAGATGTGGCGCGACCCGGCCGACCGCGCCATCATCTGGTGACCATAACCCATTAGCACTGCGCACCAATGAGACTCATCGTCGTAGCGGCGCTGCTCGTGCTGGCTCTCACAGCCAGCGGGCAGCGCCGTGCGACGCTCTACAACGAGTGGTTTCACGAGGCGCAGTGCTCCATCGAGAGCCGCACCGAGGCCGACAGCACCGCCTACTGGCTCGTGCTCACGCTCGACGAGGGCAACATCAGCGTTCCGCGCGGCAGCCAGCTGGTGATGCGTCTGCGCGGAGGCATCGACATCACGCTCACCACCGACCGCGACGTGACGCGCGCCGACATCAGTTTGCGGCGCTGGCGCGAGCGCACCGACCGCATCATCACCTGCTACTATCCCATCACCGTGGCGCAGCTCACTCTGCTTCATGAGCACGACCTGCGCCACTTGCGCATCCAGACCGCCACTGGCTGGATCGACCGCCGCATCCCCCGCCACCTGCGCCTGCAAGCACCATGAACCTTTGACTATTTTTTAGACATAAGGACATAAGCGTTTGCTTTGGTGGGGATTAAAGAACATAAGGTGAGGCGCGGGGTTTGGGATATGAGCGCTTGGGGCTTTCCCTTCCCATTGCGAAGCGACATTAGCTCATTAGCATAATTCGTATAATTCGCCTAATTCGCATTGAGTGTTTTATTAATGCGAATTACACGAATTATACGAATTTTTATAATATGTGTTTTTGGGTTAGGGTGTTAATTGGATAAAAAACGCCAGGCCAAAGCAGCAGTAGGGCCATGACCTGTCATGGCCGGATGACCGAATGAATGACCTGTCATGGCCGGATGACAGAATAAGTTGGTAATCAATACAATATGGATTCACCCCCTATGGCCCACGCCCGGGCGTGACTGGTCATGCCTCCTACAGTCGCAGGTTTTTCACCTCCACACTCGCCAAGTGCGTGTCATTCAACGCTCTTGGCGGCTTGTGAACGCCACTTGAGCCACCCGGCCACGGCTATCACCGTGTAGAGGCCGTAGAGGCACGGGCGGAAGAGGAGGCCCTTGTAGGCATACAGCCCGGTGAGCACGGCGTCGGCCACAAGCCAGAGCAGCCACTGCTCCACATATTTGCGGGCGAGCGCCCACAGGGCCACGATGCTCAGCGCGTTGGCAAAGCTGTCGGTGACGGGCACGGTGCTGTCGGTGAGGTGGACCAGCATCCAGTACATCACTGCCCAAATCGCCACAAAGGCGAGCAGCGCCCATCCCGCCTCGCGTGCGGGCATGTGGGTGATGGGCCGGCCCGCTTTCAGGCTGTGCTGGCCGCCCCCGCGCCAGGCGTGCAGGCCGTAGATGGCCGCCACTATGGCCGTGACCGAATAGTAGATGGCCATGCCGAAGTCGGCATACAGGCCCGTGCTGAAGTAGAGGTAGATGTCGATGACGGGCATCACGATGCCCACAATCCACATCCATATGTTGGCCTTGTATTCCAGCCACAGGTAGATGAGTCCGAGCGTGGTGCCCACGGCGTCGAGCAGCGTGATGGCCTCGCCATGCGCCGCCAGCGACTGCTGGAAATAGTCGGTTATCGAAAGGGTGATCATGCTTTTTGCGCAGAAAGGGGGTGCTCAATAATAAAGCGCAACGGGCAACTCCGTCGCGCTTCTGTTGGGGTGAAATATGGGATTCGAACCCACGACCTTCGGAACCACAATCCGACGCTCTAACCAGCTGAGCTAATTTCACCATGTCGCATTTGCGGGTGCAAAATTACGGCTATTTTTTGACCTGTGCAACTTTTTCGTAAAAAAAGCGCGTTTTTTTCTAAAAAGCCCCCGTTCGCAGAGCACTGCTTCAGTCTTCGGTCACCTTTTTGCCCAGGCTGTAGACGGCGCGCAGGCGCAGGTCGCCGTTCATGATCATCAGGTCGGCGTCCTTGCCGCGCTGGATGGAGCCCTTGCGGTCGTAGATGCCCATGATGCGTGCGGGTGTCTCGCTGGCCATGCGCACGGCGTCGCGCAGCGGGATGTCGGCCTCGGTGACGGCGGTGCGTATCAGACGGTCCATCGTGGCCACGCTGCCGGCCAGGGCCGAGCGGTCGGAGAGCTTGCACACCCCGTCCTCGATAATCACGCGCGGGTCGAAAGCCTTGTCGCTGTCGCTGTCGGTCACGGCCAGGGCGTCGGTCACCAGCGCGGTGAGTTCCACGCCCTTCATGCGGTGGATGAGCTGGAGGATGGTGGGCGGAACGTGGATGCCGTCGCAAATCATCTCCACCGACATGCGGTCCATCAGGTAGACGCTCTCCACGGTGCCGGCGTGCTTGTACTCGCGCACGTTGTGGAACCCCGGCATGCCGTTGTAGAAGTGCGTGGCGAGCGAGTAGCCGGCCTCGTAGGCGGCCTTGACGTCGGGAAACTCGGCCGCTGTGTGGCCTATGGCGGCAATCACCCCTTTGCTGGTGATGTAGCGCCCCATCTCCACTGCTCCGGGCAGCTCGGGGGCCACGTCCCAGCGGCGCACGCAGTCGAAGTCTTCCACAAAGTGGGTATACTCGGCGGGATCGGGCGTGCGGATTGACTCGGGCATCTGCGCGCCGGCTTTGCGGGGGTTGAAGTACGGCCCCTCGAGGTGCAGCCCCATGATGGTGGTGTCGGGCTCTTTCATCAACTCGTCGCAGGTGGCGCAGGCGGCTTCCATCATCGACTTTGGGGCCGACGACAGGGTGGGGAAGATGGCCGTGGTGCCGTGGCGCAGGTGGGTGCGGGCCGCCGTGCGGAATGCCTCGGTCGTGGCCTCCATGAAGTCGCTGCCCCCGCCGCCGTGGCAGTGCAGCTCGATGCCGCCGGGCAGGACGTACATCCCCCGGGCGTCGACCGTCTTGTCGGCTTGCGGAATGACGCGGCTGCTGCGCGTCACCTCGCTGATCCGGCTGTCGTCGATGACCACCGAGCCGTTGTTGATCCATCCCTCGGGCGTGAGGATCTTGCCGTTGTAGATTTGCGTGAGCATGACTGTTACTGAAAAAAAAAGGACTGAATTTCCAATGACAAAGGTAGCGAAAAAAACGAACGAAAGGGGGTTAATTAACTATAAATTTTAGATTGTTAGTAAATTTTCAACATAGGACCATCCCGCACCCATCCAAAAACAGGCGCTTTCGCCAAGTGAGGAAAGCGCCTGCGGTGTGAGTGTTGCATCGCACTGCTGGCTCAGTACCACGGGTGGGCGGCCACCGCGGTGATGCCGCGCGTGCCCACTTGGCCCTTGATGCGGCTGATGGAGAGCGGCGAGTAGAGGTAGTCGGCCGCCGAAGGGTCGAGGCTGTTGATTTTCACCTGGCCGGAACAGTGGATATACTTGCCGTCGCGCAGATACATGCCCACGTGGGTGACGCGTCCCGACTTCGAGTTGCCGAAGAAGAGCAGGTCGCCCGGCTCGCACTGGTGCCAGTTGCCCAGTTTGCGGCCGGTGAGTGCCTGCTGCGAGGCGTCGCGCTGCAAGACGACGCCGCTGGCCAGATAGCTGATTTTGGTCAGCCCCGAGCAGTCGGTCACCTTGGTCGATGTGCCGCCCCACAGATATCCGCAGCCCATCATGCTGCGGGCGGTGCGCTCGACGAGTTCCATGTCGAGCGGCTGTTGCTTCCACTCGTCGAAGTCCTTGACGTCGGTGGCATACACCCAGCCCTCGCGGCCGTCGGGTGTGGCCAGGCGCACCCACCAGTTGTGGTCGACGCCTTTATACTCCAGGATGTT
>CAMVDK010000059.1 GCA_947166165.1 uncultured Porphyromonadaceae bacterium | reverse complement strand
CTTCTCGACCTCGGCCGCGCGGGCCACACGTGCCGCCATGAGCACGCCGTCGGCAATGGCCACAAACTTGTCGCCCGTGGCCACACAGCTCAGCCCCTCCACGTCGGCAAAGTCCTCGCCCAGACGGGCCGACACCGTGGCGCGTGCGGCCTTCTCGTCGGCCAGCGGAACCAGCAGCACGGAGCCGAAGGTCTTGTCGGTGAAGAAGGCATACGCCTTCGCCTCGGTGTTGACGCCCATCACGGGCAGGTCGGTGAGCGCCTGGCACAGCGCGGCACCGTCGTTGCCGTCGATCACCTCGCTCAGGTCGGCAGGCAGCACGATGCGGCCGTCGGCCTCGAGCTGTGCTTTTTTCAGAATCGACGGCACATCGATGCTCACCACCCCGGTGGCATCGGCCGGAATCATCTTCTCAAGACTCTCGTTCACACTGCCGCAGGCAGCAAGCAGCGCCAGCATCAAGGCGCTGGCCAGATAAGCGATTTTCCTCATTTCAATGCTTTCAACATTATCCGCTGCAAAATTAGTGCAAACCGAGCGCAAAACAAAGCAAGCTCGCTTGCTTTTTTGCCGAGGTGCAGCCTAATTTCGCGATTACAGCGCAAAATTAGTGCAAATCGAGCGAAATGCAAAACGAAAAACAAAGTTTTTTGATTTTGCATTGCCGAGACGCAGCCTAATTTGGGCGAAGCCAAAATTAGTGCAAGTTGAGCGAAAAAGCAAGGCTTGTTTTGAGAATTCGCACGGAATATTGTAATTTTGCACCCCGAAAACGACCTTCATATCGATTGACTCATGATCATGCTCAGTTTCGACGCCGAGGAGTTTGACCTGCCTCGCGAGCATGGCATCGACATTCCGCTTGCCGACGCCGTGGCCATCTCGGCCCAGGGCATGCAGCGCGTGCTCGACGTGCTGCAGCAGTGCGGCGTGCCTGCCACCTTCTTCACCACCGTGCGCTTTGCGCAGGGCGCGCCCGGCATCGTGGAGCGCATGGTGGGCGACGGCCATGAGGTGGCCAGCCACAGCGTAGACCACAGCGCTTTCCGGCCCGGCGATGTGGAGCGCTCGCGCGTCATGCTCGAGCAGCTGTGCCAATGCCCGGTGGTGGGCTACCGCCAGCCACGCATGCAGCACGTCGACCCTGAGCAGCTCCGCCAGGCGGGCTACCGCTACAACGCCTCGATGCATCCCACCTGGATTCCGGGGCGCTACAACCACCTGCGCGAGCCGCGGCTGCCGCACGCCGAGAGCCACATTGTGCAGATGCCCTCGTCGGTCACGCCCTGGCTGCGCTTGCCGCTGTTCTGGCTCGCCTGCCACCACTATCCGCAGTGGCTCTACCTGTGGCTGGCCGACCGCACGCTCGCTCACGACGGCTCGCTGCTGCTCTACTTCCACCCGTGGGAGTTTGTCGACCTTTCCGCCCTGCCGCAGTGGCGGGTGCCCTACCTGGTGAGGCGCAACAGCGGGTCCACCATGGAGCGGCGGCTGCGCACGCTCATCGCCCGCCTGGCCCGGCGCGACAGCCGCTTTGTCACCATCACCCAGTTCTGCGACGCCTCCGGGCTTTAACCACTTCCCACCCCCTCACACTACCCAAGCATTCCGATGAAAAAAGTCACCATCTTGCTGCCAGCCTACAACGAAGAGGCCTCCATGCCGCTCATCGAGCAGTGCATGGCTCAAGTGCTCGAGCAGAACCCCGGCTACGAGTGGGAGTTCCTGCTCGTGAACGACGGCAGCACCGACAACACGCTGCAGCACATGCTCCGGCTGCACGAGTCCGACCCGCGCTTCTGCTGCCTCGACCTCTCGCGCAACTATGGCAAGGAAATAGCCATGATGGCCGGCTTCGATTTCGCCACTGGCGACGCCGTGATCATCATGGACGCCGACATGCAGCACCCCGTCGACGTCATTCCGCAGATGCTGCAGCTCTGGGAGCAAGGCTACGACGACGTCTACGCCCAGCGCCGCACCAGCCGCGAGAGTTGGTTCAAGCGCAAAACCTCGCAGTGGTACTACCGACTGCTGCAGCGGCTCACGCGCATACCCATTCAGCGCGACACCGGCGACTTCCGTCTGCTCGACCGCTCGTGCATCGAGGCGCTCAAGCAGATGCGCGAGGTGGAGCGCAACACCAAGGGCATGTACTCCTGGATTGGATTCCGCAAGGTGGGCATCACCTACGACCAGCAACAGCGGCGCGCCGGCACGTCGAAGTGGAGCCCGTGGGCGCTCCTCGACCTGGCCATCAACGGCATTGCCTCCTACACCACCGCTCCGCTGCGCCTGGCCTCGTTTCTCGGGGTGCTCGTCTCGGTGGTGGCTTTCTGCTACCTGCTCTACATTCTGCTGGTCACCACATTCTTCGGCGAGCCTGTGCAGGGCTACCCCACCATCATGGTCACCATGCTCTTCCTGGGCGGGGTGCAGCTGCTCGGCCTGGGCATCGTGGGCGAATACCTAGGGCGCGTCTTTAACGAGGTGAAGCGCCGCCCGGGCTACTTTGTCGGTTCCTACAACGGGAAGCGGCCATCGGTGCAACCCGGTGCTGGCAGCAACGCTCAACCACAGTGAGCACCCTCGAGAGGCACCTGTTTCCACACAAAAAGCAACAGATCATCATGTCCAACCCCTTCAGTCGGTACCCACGGCGGTGGGCTTTTGTGCTCGGACTGGTTGTCGCCATCGCGGCCACGGCCATCGAGACACTACGCCTGCGCTATGCCAACTATCTTGTCTACACCGACTCCACCATCGACTTCTGGAACGGCATCAACCCCTACACGCAGCAGTTTGTCGACGCCCATGGCCGCTACTTCCTCTACACGCCCGTCTTCTCGGTGCTCTACTGGCCCATAGCCGCGCTGCCGCGCTGGCTAGGCCCCTTTGTGTGGAATTTGACCAACTTCACGCTGTTCACGCTGGCCGTGTTCACGCTGCCCAAGCCTTTCGAGCAGAACAAGCTCAAGATTTACCTCTACCTGCTGCTAGTGCTCGAGCAGAGCGTGTTTCCGTTCCAGTTCAACATCGTGGTGGCCTACATCTTCCTGTTCGCCTACAGCCTCATGGAGCGGGGGCGCACTGGCTGGGCGGTGCTGTTCATCATGGTTTCGGCCACCACCAAGGTGTATGGCATCGTGCAGCTGCTCATGCTGCTGTGCTACCCCAAGGCGCTGCGCAACCTGTGCTGGGCGGCGCTCGCCGGTGTGGCGCTGCTCTTGCTGCCGGCCATCAAGGTGGGATTCGACGGCCTGCTGCCGTGCTACATGAACTGGTGGAACATGCTCGCCCAGCATCAGAGCGCCGACACCTTCGCCAGCCTGCTCTACGTCTGGCCGCTCCGGCTCGCGCTCGATCACTACCGCATCATCCAGCTGGCGACGCTCGCCGCGGTGCTTGTGCTCTTCTTTGCCGGCTGGCGGCGATGGGGCGATTTCTCCTTCCGTGCCACGGCGCTCGGGGTGCTCATGGGGTGGATCATCGTGCTGGGCGACTCGTCGGAGACCCACACCTATCTCATCGCCCTGTCGGGCTACATGCTCTGGTATTGGCTTCAGCCCAGCCACACGGCCTTCGACCGCGTCCTGTTCTGGGCCATGCTGGTGATGTTCGGCATCGTGCCCGTCGACGTATTCGTGCCGGCCAAGGTGCACAACCTGCTCAACGGCACGCTCTTCATCGACGTCTACCTCTACGCCATCGCCTGGGCGCGGATGGTGATTGCCCTGGCGGCCTACGGCTCGGGGTCGACCACCGTGGTGCCCGTGTCGTCGCCGCCGCCACGGTCCACGCGGTGATAGCGGATGATGTTGATGTCACCCGTCAGGTTGTAGCGCTGGCCGTCGCTGCCCACGGCCTTGATCACATAGTAGTACACGCCCGCCGGCACCTGCTTGCCGCGGTAGGTGCCGTCCCAGCCCTCACTCGGATGGTTGAGCTCGATCATCTTGTTGCCCCAGCGGTTGAAAATCACGCAATGGAACTCGGTGATGCTCTTGTACGAAACGCACCAAATGTCGTTGACGCCCTCCGATGTTCCGGGAGTGAACACATTGGGGCACTTGAGCTCGCTCTCGCCAATGGTCACCTTGTAGACCTGGCTCTGGCTCTCGCACGAGCCGTCGGCGTTAGAGCCGATGAAGCGCCAGTAGAAAGTGCCGGCCTCGTTGAAGGTCTCCTCCACCACGTCCTGGTTGAGGCGCAGCATGATGTTGTTGAAATCCTCGTCGCTCGCCATCTGCCACTCCTTGTGCACCACGGCGTCGGAGCAGAAGCTGGTGAACGTGATGTCGCACGGCGCCGAGCCGCCCAGCTCCACGCCCTGCGTCTTCTTCTCGTTCTTGTAGTCGCGCGATGCCTGCACGGCCGTCGTGTTCACCTCCACGGCCTGTGTGTGCCACAGGTCGCTGCCTATGAGCTGGCCCTCGCCCCAGTAGTCCATGAACCGGTCGCCCGACAGCGTGAAGTCGGTGTCGCACAGCGGGGCGGGCATCACAATCGTGGGCTTGAAGCCTTCCTGAAGGTCCTCGACAACCTCCTGCACATACTCCGACGAGTCCTGCATGGTCAGGTTGTTGTAGGTCAGCTTCAGGTCGCGCGAGAGCGTCTTGCGCGCGCCGGTGATGGTGTAGTAGTGGATGTCGGTGCCCGAGCCGTCGACGTGGAGCGTCACAGTGTTGCAGTCGCCGTCGGCGTCGGCCTCGATGGTGGACAGGTGCAGCGGATAGCGCGAGTAGTCGGTCACCCACACGTAGCTCCGCGTGGTGCCTTCCTCGATGATGTAGCCCCGCTCCGGCTCCACCTCGGCGATGCTGCTCACCAGGGGGTCCGACGGGTCGTCGACCACGTTGAGCAACTCCTGGGCGTAGCCGCCACCACCCTCGCCATATACGAACCACGTCACCGGGTTCATCGTCGTGGCCCGGTAGGTCATCCCGACGCCCTCGGCGCTGTGCAGCACATAGATTTTGGTCAGGCCCGTGTTGGTTTCGGGAGTCACCTCCATCGGTTCGCGGTCGGTGCCGGTAAAGGCAATCTGCCCTGCCGCCAGCAGCGGCGCGACGCCCAGCGCGGCCACAAGCAATATCTTCAACATTTTCATCGTCATTCTATATATTTGCAATGTTGTCTGCATCGGCTCCAGAAGAACCGATAACACATAAACGCAAAACGCCGCCCGAAAATTGCGTCACTGCCCGTCGTCCTGGGTCAGCGAGCGGTTGATTTGCTCGATGTAGTCCAGCAGCTCGTCCCTTCCGCGTCCGTCCTCGCTCGAAGTCATGAACACCGGCGGCAGTTCCTCCCACGACTTGAGCAGCTCCTGCTTGTAGGCCTCCACCGCCGTGGTTCCGGCCACGCGGCCCAGCTTGTCGAGCTTGGTGAACACCA
Organism: uncultured Porphyromonadaceae bacterium; assembly: GCA_947166165.1. GTDB lineage: Bacteria > Bacteroidota > Bacteroidia > Bacteroidales > Muribaculaceae > Sodaliphilus. The sequence goes on along the minus strand of CAMVDK010000059.1, from coordinate 8,337 downwards.
GGCTGAACGGCACGCCGTTCTCGCCGAGCCACCCGATGAACTCGAGGTCGATGCGCTGCGGCTTGAGCCGGCTGTCGATGAGCACAAAGAGGTTGGTCATCTGCTGGCGGCCCATGATGTAGCCCTTGATGATGCGCTCGAGCTGCTCGCGGCTGTCCTTGCTGCGACGTGCGTAGCCGTAGCCCGGAAGGTCGACGATGTACCACTGCCCGTTGACCAGGAAGTGGTTGATGAGCAGCGTCTTTCCCGGTGTCTGTGAGGTTTTGGCCAGCCCCTTGCGCTGGGTGAGCATGTTGATAAGCGACGACTTGCCCACGTTGCTGCGCCCAATGAAAGCGTACTCGGGTTTATCGGTAGCCGGGCATTTGCGCCAGTCGCTGTTGCTGATTTCGAATTCGGCGGTGCGGATATTCATATTGTAAAACAGTTTGAGGTTGCAAAATTACAGATTTCAGACGAATTCTGCAAATGGCTTGATTCCACTATATAAATAAGAGGTAATTAAAGACGTGTTGACCCCATCCCCGGCTATTCAGTTCGAAGAACTGGACAAGGCCAGCAGGCCTTGAATTGAACTGAACCCCAGGGCGCAAGCGTCGGAGACGGTTGAGCCCCGGGGATGGCGGCACTACTCGGCACTGGGCCTCGCAGAGGGCTCTACAAGATGTTGGTTTTGATAGACAAATACACCTTTGTTGTGAGGGCATATTATCGCCTTCGCAACAAAGGTGTATTCCTTTTGAAAAATTATTTGTCACTGAACGACGAGGCGCAAGCCGAGGTAGTAGTTCTCGTACGACGGATTGTAGATGTTGCGTCTCGACACGCGGCAGCTACTGGCGGCGTAATCCCAGTTGCCGCCACGATACACGCGGCCAGTGCCCGTTTCTGGGCCGGTGGGATTGGTCTGCGCACCGCTGCTGTAAGCACCATGCCAGTCTTGGCACCATTCATCCACGTTGCCACTCATGTCGTACAGACCCAACTCGTTAGGCGCTTTCGTGGCCACCGTCTGCGTGCTGCAACCAGCCGTGCCTTCGGTCTGCGAGGGGATGTTGTCCCAATACCACGCCACATCGCCCAGGGTGTTGCTGCCGGCGTACTTGTAGCCCATGCTCTTGTTGCCGCCACGGGCAGCGTACTCCCACTCGGCCTCAGTGGGCAGGCGGAACGTGGCTCCCGTCAACTCGTTCAGCTTGGCGATGAACTCCTGGCAGTCGTTCCAACTCACTCGCTCCACCGGGCGCTGGTTATTGCCCGTGAATTTGCTCGGATTGCTGCCCATCACGGCCTGCCACAGCGCCTGCGTCACCTCCGTCTCGCCGATGGCGAAGCCATTGAGCGTCACCTGGTGCGCGGGTTTTTCGGAACTTAAAGCCTCGTTGCCCTGCTCGGCGGTCGCGCCCATCATGAACGTGCCTCCCTCGACGGCGACCATCTTGAACGTGACACCGCCCACGGTGTAGGTGCGGGTCTGTGGCGCGGGGGGCGTGGGGGGATTGAGGGGCTCGGGGTTGAGCAGGGTGTTGATCAGGGAGTTGACGTCGAGCACGTCGATCAGGCCGTCGCCGTTCATATCGTAGTAGCCGAAGTTGTCGCCCACGGGCAACTCCTCCTTGCCGAGGATGACATTGATGACGCTGTTCACATCTTCCACATCGATCAGGCCGTCGGCTGTGACATCGCCGAGCGGACGGATCACCGTCACGCGGCAGGTGTCGGGACGCACCCATTCGCTTGCGATGGTGGCGATGATCAGTGCCTCGCCGGGGCGGTTGCCCAGCACCATTGCCTTGCCGTCGACCACACGCACGAGTGCCACATCGGCATCGGTGGAACTATAAATCACTTCGGCGGCGATGGGCGAGGTGTAGCTGCGCAGATAGGCGGTGCCTCCACGCTTGAGCGCCAACTCACGCTGGTTGAGCGTGACCGACACCGTGATTTCGGTCACCGTCACGCGGCAGGTGTCGGGCTTCACGTTGTCGCCCTCGGGGGTGGCGATGATGAGTGCCTCGCCGGGAGCGACAGCCGTCACCACGGCAAAGCCGTTATTCTCCGTCACGGTGGCCACAGCAGTGTCGGTCGAACGCAAAGTGACAGGCTTATTGGAAGGCGTGGTGAAGTACTGGAACGATTCAGTGGCTCCACGCTCAAGGCTCAACTCATGGTAGGTGAGCATGGCCGTCACCAATGGGCTCTGCACCGTGATGTGGCTCGTTTGGCTGAGTCCCATGCAAGAGGCCGTGACATCCACCTCACCTATCGCGAGGGCGCTGACCAGGCCGTCGTCGCTGACCGTCACCACGCCTGGCTGGCTCACGCTCCAGCACAGGGGAACGATGGTTGTGGGCGTGACGGTGGCGGTGAGCTGCAGCGTGCCGCCCAGTTCGATGGCCGCCTCGGCCGGGACGAGGGTCAACTCCTTGGGTTGCTGTCCGGCATCGCCTGTAATGTTGTTGAAATGGTTCCACACGTCGGCCATGAAGTATTGCGTCATCGCTGCCATGGGCACATGCAGGGCGGCGTTGTAGGTCGCGAAGGTGGCATCGTCGCACTCGGCAGGAGCATTGCCGAAGCAATAAATCGCCGATGCATTGATTCCCAAGCCCTTGAGCACCGTCACATTGTCGGCCACATAGAGCGTGCCCACCGTGCAGCCGCCGAACCCGCCATTGCAGTCGGCGATGTCGGCATAAATCGCGACCGACTGCAAGTTGCAACCATTGAACGCGCCTTGGTCGATGCCGTCCACTGTGTAGGTCTTGCCTTCGTGCGCAAGGCTGGCAGGAATCACCACATCGCTGAGCGACGAGTAGCTTGAGTGACTCACCACCGTGGCCGTTTTCGATGACGGGAACAGGCGATAGCACAAGCCATCGACAACGGCGACCGTCGGGCGCTCGAACATCACCTTGCGGCTGTTCTGCTTCATGACCAGCGTGATTTTGTAGTAGCCGGCCACGGTGATCAGAAAGGCATTGTTGGCACTCTCACCGAGCGCACCGCAAGCGATGTACTCGCCAAGCAGGCTCTCGATGCTGAAGTCGTTGAACTCGGCGCCGAAGCGGTAGGGGTTGATGGTGTCCCAGTCGCCAAGCATCGTGGTGAAGCTGATGTACGAAGTGGCGTTGAACTGGCCTTCATAAACATAAGTGTCGTTGCCGACGTAATTCATCTGGGTCCCCACATTGGGGTTCCAATCCTGGTTGCCCACATTGCCAAGAATCCACACATCGGTGGCATTGGCACTCATCGCACAAGAGAGTGCAGCGAGAACCGCCACAACAAAAGTGCGAATAGATAACTGTAGTATTCGATTCATAGTAGTACCTGAAAATAATCTCGCAAATTTACAACTTTTTTCAATGAAACGCACATCTACATCGAAAAAAAGGCACCAGTTTATCGCAAACACAACGCGAGGCCAACCGAATCGGGATGCCCTACGACTGACGACGTAGCATTACGGATACTTGTTGTGATTAGTTTATCGAGCTGCCATGCAGTGAGCTGCGCGTGTCAGCACGTCTTTGTCGGCCTTTTTCGCTTCCTTTTTGGCACTGGCCGACAAAGACGTTTTGGCTTTTCCACTGACGTTTTTGCTCCTTATTTTAAGCGAGTAAGTAGACTCTAAAGGGCAAGGCGCAAGCCGCATTCTCGGCTACGGTATGACGGCGTGCATCTGCTGCGGTACGACACGGTGCAGAACCTGGCGCTGCTGTACCAGTCGTATAAGCCGTTGTACCAGCTGCCGCCACGCTGCACGCGGTAGGAGCCGCTTGCAGGGCCGGTGGGATTGGTCTGTGCATCGCTGCTGTAGCTTCCATACCAGTCCTGGCACCACTCATACACGTTGCCGCTCATATCGTACAGGCCCAACTCGTTCGGCAACTTCGTAGCCACGGGATGAATCATGAGGTTGCTGTTTTCAAAATACCACGCCACGTCGTCTAAATTGCCCCCGGCGAATATGTAGCCTTTGCTCTTATTGCCGCCACGGGCAGCATACTCCCACTCCGCCTCTGTAGGTATGCGGAATGTCATTCCCGTCAACTCGTTCAGCTTGGTGATGAAGGTCTGGCAGTCATCCCAGCTCACACATTCCACAGGGCGCTGCAGATTTGTCCCATAATCAATATCTATATTAGCTTCCTCCCAATCAAAATAATCTTCTTTACGCCTGCCGTTGAACCAACTCGGGTTGCTGCCCATCACCACCTGCCACAAAGCCTGCGTCACTTCGGTCTCGCCGATGGCGTAGCTGCTCAGCGTCACTTGGTGGGCGGGTTTTTCCTCGTCCCAGGCGTACTCGGCCGTCGCGCCCATCGTAAACGTGCCGCCTTCGACTGGTACCATTTCGAAGCTCACGCCATTCACGGTGAACGTCTGCGTTTCGATAATTCTCAGCATGATGTTGATGATTCTGTTCATGTCGTCCACATCGATGTTGCCGTCGCCGGTGAGGTCGTAGAATGGGAGGTCGGCCTCTTCGGGCTCGGTCTTGCCGACCATGACGTTGATGATGGCATTAAGGTCGTCAATATCGGAAAAGCCATCGGCAGTAGCATCGCCGCGCGGACGGATTACAGTAACTCGACAAGTGTCGGGACGCACCCATTCAGCATCGGTGGTGGCGATGATCAGTGCCTCACCGGGGCGGTTGCCCAGCACCATTGCTTGGCCATCAATCACGCGCACGAGTGCGACATCGGCATCGGTGGAGCTGTAGCTCACTTCGGCGGCGACGGGCGAGGTGGTGGCCTGGAGATAGGCAGTGCCTCCACGCTTGAGCGACAACCCATGCTGGTTGAGCGCGACGACGACAGTGACTTCGGTCACCGTCACGCGGCAGGTGTCGGGCTTCACGTTGTCGCCCTCGGGAGTGGCGATGATGAGCGCCTGGCCGGGAGCGACAGCTGTCACAGTGGCAGAACCGTTATTCTCTGTCACGGTGGCAACGGCAGTGTCGGTCGAACGCCATGTGACGGGCGTGGTGACGGGCGTGGTGGTTACCTGGAGATTGGCGGTGGCACCGCGCTCAAGGTTCAACTGATGGCTATTGAGGGTGGCCGTCACCAATCGGTCCTGCACAGTGATGTGGCAGGTTTGGCTGACCCCCATGCATGAGGCCGTGACATCCACCTCACCAGCGGCGAGGGTTGTGACCAGGCCGTCGTCGCTGACCGTCACCACGCCTGGCTGGCTCACGCTCCAGCACAGGGGAACGATGGTTGTGGGCGTGACGGTGGCGGTGAGCTGCAGCGTGCCGCCCAGTTCGATGGCCGCCTCGGCCGGGACGAGGGTCAACTCCTTGGGTTGCTGTCCGGCATCGCCTGTAATGTTGTTGAAATGGTTCCACACGTCGGCCATGAAGTATTGCGTCATCGCTGCCATGGGCACATGCAGGGCGGCGTTGTAGGTCGCGAAGGTGGCATCGTCGCACTCGGCAGGAGCATTGCCGAAGCAATAAATCGCCGATGCATTGATTCCCAAGCCCTTGAGCACCGTCACATTGTCGGCCACATAGAGCGTGCCCACCGTGCAGCCGCCGAACCCGCCATTGCAGTCGGCGATGTCGGCATAAATCGCGACCGACTGCAAGTTGCAACCATTGAACGCGCCTTGGTCGATGCCGTCCACTGTGTAGGTCTTGCCTTCGTGCGCAAGGCTGGCAGGAATCACCACATCGCTGAGCGACGAGTAGCTTGAGTGACTCACCACCGTGGCCGTTTTCGATGACGGGAACAGGCGATAGCACAAGCCATCGACAACGGCGACCGTCGGGCGCTCGAACATCACCTTGCGGCTGTTCTGCTTCATGACCAGCGTGATTTTGTAGTAGCCGGCCACGGTGATCAGAAAGGCATTGTTGGCACTCTCACCGAGCGCACCGCAAGCGATGTACTCGCCAAGCAGGCTCTCGATGCTGAAGTCGTTGAACTCGGCGCCGAAGCGGTAGGGGTTGATGGTGTCCCAGTCGCCAAGCATCGTGGTGAAGCTGATGTACGAAGTGGCGTTGAACTGGCCTTCATAAACATAAGTGTCGTTGCCGACGTAATTCATCTGGGTCCCCACATTGGGGTTCCAATCCTGGTTGCCCACATTGCCAAGAATCCACACATCGGTGGCATTGGCACTCATCGCACCAGAGAGTGCAGCAAGAACCGCCACAACAAAAGTGCGAACAAAAGAATGCAGCATTTTATTCATAATAGTAGAAGTTTTACAATAACTTCGCAAAGTTACGACTTTTTTCAAATAAAGTCGCATCTTCCTCGAAAAAATTGGGTAATTATATATATATGTTGTCCCCAGTGTAAGAGTCTCAGAACAACAAAACATCGATTGAGAATGCCCGAAGGGCTATATCTGGATAACCCCGGAACAACGCGTAGCGTTGGCCCGGGGGATGCCATCAGTAGGTAGCATTGCCTCTGGAAGAGGCCACTGTGGCAGCAGTATTCACCACGCCCTCGTGTGGCCTCCTTCAGAGGCGCTTTGATTGCATACTTTCCCCTGGGCCACCGCTGCGCGGTGACCCAGGGTTTAATTGTTGCCCTTCGGGCAATTCTGCTTTCCTTTCTCGGTTCCGGCACACTCTCGCTCGCCATTTTCAAGGCCTGGGGACAACATGCAGATAGTTGCCTTTTTATTTGCCTGACGCAATCCGGCCTTGACTCTTCCGACTCGGTCATCCGGCCATGACAGGTCATGGCCCTACCGTCGCACATTTTGACGCGCTGTCGTCCGTTTTTGACTCGGCCATTCGCCGTTTTGACTCGGCCATCGAGCCGCCATGTATGACGGCACTACAATTCGCGAAGCGAACGCGGGGGTGGGTGCGACGCCGCCCTTCCGGAAAGGTCGACGAAAGGCCAACAGAAGGTTAAGCGACGGGAGGCCAAGCACGCCATACTTGCGCCATGCCGCTACTTTTTAGTCACAAAACTTGCACAATCCAAAACAATCCATTAAATTTGCAGCGCATAACACTTTCAATCCGAAACCGAATTCATAACATAACCTAAAACCAAACGCAGCATGAAAAGATTCCTACAGCTTTGTGCTCTGGCGCTCGTGGCCTTGCCGCTGCTCGCCAACCATGCCGTGCCCAAGCCCGCCAGTGTGCGGGCTGCCACGCCCAACCAACTCGACGTACGCCTTCACGGCGACGAGTTCTATCACTACAACACCACCGCCGACGGCTACACCCTGCTCCGTGGAGCCACCGGGCAATGGGAGTATGCCCGCCAGCACGACGGGCGCCTCGTGTCCACCGGCGTTGCCGCCAGCAACATCGGCAACCGCACCGCCGTCGAGAAGCAGCTCATCGCCCAGCTCGACAAGCGCCTCGTGGACCAGCAGCAGGTGCAACTCGCCTTGCAGAACCGCAAGCAGGCCCACCCGCAGCGCGTGGAGCGCTTCAACTACAAACGGTTCCGCGGACTCATCATCCTGGTTGAGTACACCGACCTGAGTTTCGAGATGGCCAACCCCCAGGACTTCTACAACCACATGGTGAACGACCACAACTACACCGGCTACACCATGAACGGCAAACACGTTGCCTGCACCGGCAGCGTGCGCGACTACTACTACGACCAGTCGGGCGGATTGTTCGACCCGGTGTTCGACGTGGTGGGGCCTGTCAAGGTCAACTACAAGAGCACCGACCACCGCGCCACCAGTGGCAGCGCGAGCATCTTCTCGGCCGCGCTGAGCGCCGTCGACAGCCAGGTGGACTTCACCCAGTATGACGGCGACGACGACGGCACGGTCGACATGGTCTTCTTCATCGGAGCCGGCGCCGCCTCCTGCTACGAGGGCAACGACGACAACCTGCTCTGGCCGCACAAGCACATGTTCATCCTGCAGTCGCTCTTCACGCGCTACGACGGCATGCGCGTCTACGACTACGCCTGCGCCACCGAAATCTACGGCTGGCAGGACACCCCCTCGAGCCTCGAGACGCAGGGCGTGGGCGTGATTTGCCACGAGTTCAGCCACGTGCTCGGACTCCAGGACCACTACGACGCCGACTACGACGGCTCCGGCGGCGAATGCCACACCCCCGGATGGTGGGACATCATGGCCGACGGCCCCACCACCAACGCCGCACGCACGCCGCCGTCATACAACCTGTATGAACGCTGGTCGCTCGGATGGTGCAACCCCACCATCATCAACCACGCCGGCACCTACACCCTGCGCGGCATCGACGGCACGCTCGACGGATGCATCATGCGCACACCCAGCAGCGACGAATACTTCACCTTCGAGAACCGCCAGCCCAACAAGTGGGACGCACAGCTGCCCGGACACGGGATGCTCGTC
>CAMVDK010000058.1 GCA_947166165.1 uncultured Porphyromonadaceae bacterium | reverse complement strand
AACGAGACGTCGCTCTACGAGACCCCGAGCGGCGCCCTGGTGGCGTTTATCCGCTCGCTGGAGTTCACCACCGACGAGGGGCAAATCGCACGCTCCACCGATGGAGGCGCCACCTGGCATCTCCAAGGCATGGGCTTCATGGGGCATCCGTTCCACGCCCTGCGGCTGCCCGACCAGCGCGTGCTGCTCACCTACGGCTACCGCCACGCGCCCTACGGCATCCGCGCCCGCATACTCAACGCCGAGCGCACCGACTTCGCCACCGCGCCCGAAATCATCGTCCGCGACGATGGCGGAGGCACCGACCTGGGCTACACCTGGAGCGAAATCATCGACGGCAACCGCGTGCTGGTAACCTACTACTTCAACCGCGAGCAGCAGCAAGGCACACGCACCATCGAGGGCACCATCCTCGACATCACCCCATCACGGTAAAACAACACAACGCAACATGAACCACATGAAACTCACTTCCATCCTCGCCTGCTGCCTGACGGCCTTGGTCCTGCTCACGGCCTGCGGCAACAGTAGTTCCGGCAGCCACCGCCCCGCAGGCGCCGACAGCGTAATCACCGAGGCGCGGCTGCTCACCATCGAGCGCGGCCAGGGCTACACGCTGGCCTGCATCCGCGACCCCTGGAAGGGCGGACTGCTCCACCGCTATGTGCTGGTGCCGGCCAGCGACTCGCTGCCCGCCTCGCTGCCCGAGGGCACCGTGGTGCGCACCCCGCTGCGGCGCGCGCTGGTCTACTCGAGTGTGCACACCAGCGTGATGAAGGAACTCGGCATGATGGCCTCGGTGAAGGGCGTGTGCGACGTGAAATTTTTCACCGACAGCGCCATTGCCGCCGGCGTGGAGCGCGGCGAGATTGCCGACTGCGGCGACTCTATGGCGCCCACCGTGGAGCGCGTCATCGCCATGCAGCCCGACGGCATCCTGCTCTCGCCCTACCAGGACGCCTCCTACGGCCAAATCACCAAACTGAGCATTCCCATCATCGAGTGCGCCGACTATATGGAGTACACACCCCTGGGCCGCGCCGAGTGGATTAAGTTCTACGGTCTGCTGCTGGGCCGCGAACACGAGGCCGACAGCATCTACGCCCAAGTGGTGGCAGGCTACCACGCCATCAGCCGCCAAGCCGCCAAGGCGCAGCACAAGCCCATGGTGCTCACCGAGATGGTGATCAACGGCGTGTGGAACGTGCCCGGCGGACAGAGCTACATGGCCCGCATCCTCCAGGATGCCGGCGGTGCCTATCCCTGGGGCTCCGACAAGAGCACCGGCTCGCTCAACCTCGACTTCAACCAGGTGCTCGCCGCTGCCCAGCAGGCCGATGTGTGGCTCATCAAGTCGTTCTACATCCACAACTACGCCGACCTCAAGGGAGCCTACAGCCTCAACGACCAGTTCCGGGCCTTCAAGGAGCGCAAGGTGTACATCTGCGACACCAACGAGAGCCGTCTGTTCGAGCAGTTCCCCTTCCACCCCGACCGGCTCCTGCAGGACTACTTCGCCATCTTCCACCCCGAGCTGCAACCCCAAGGCACCACCACCCGCTACTTCCACCCCCTGCCCTAACCTAAGGCAGAAAGAATATAAGACATAAGAACATAAGCCTTTGACCCGAGTGGACATAAGAACATAAGGTTCAGGCAATAATAGAGGTTTTGTCTCTCCCCCAACCTCTCAGAGGGTGTTGCAAAACATTTTAGCGCACTTCGTGCGGAAATCTTACAAATTTCTCAAAATAATATTAATTGAAAGATTTGATAAGATTTGAAATATTTCCGCCCGCAGGGCGCTAAAAATATGCACGCTTTGCGTTTTCCCGCCGAGGCGTTAGATGCGCCCACCGAGGCGTTGAAGTAGATGGTGCGCTGTCGGTGCGCACATCGACAGATGTGCGAAATTCTTTAACCCCACATACGTCGCTTCGCCGTGGCTCAGCTCCTTAATGTTGGGGGAAGCACGACCGCTCGCAAAGCTACTTCGATAGACGTAGGACTACAACCGATATCAATCAATCATAATAATAGCAGTCGCACTCATTCTCGCTGGTGATGACTTGCATTTCTGTCTCTTGATTCTTGATATAGGCAACGACTGCATCCTTTTGTGCGACACCAACCGAGAAAGCCATCACCGGGGGTTACCTTTTTGATGGAAATGATATGATGGGTTAGAGTAGACACGAAGGAATCGAATACAAATTTGACCATGAAATCGAAGTGTAGGTTTACAATCATTTTCTCGCTCATCTTGTTATTGGGCTGTGTTAGTTGGAGTTGCCGCGACAAGGAGCACAATGCGAATGAGGCTGATTTGGAGATGGATTGCTGTTGTCCTCATTGCAGAATTCTCATCCAACCCTATGGCGACTTCTCACAAGCCAGAGCCAAGAAGGTTTCCACACAATTGGTCCAAGCCTTGGAGAAACACATGGCCGACCTGGCTGTGACAGATGTCGTGATTCTGCCGAACAAACCGCTGACCGACGACTTGCTGAACGACGCGAAGACTCGCTATCGCGCCCAAAAGATTCTGGACCTGCAACGAGGAGCCCAAAAGGGCCGCAACGATGTCATCATCGGCTTAACCGACAAAGACATTTCGACAACTCACCATGGGCAAAAGGATTGGGGAATCCTCGGCCTGACGTACGTTGGACAGTCGAACAGCGTGATTTCCACCTTCAGAGTGAGCGACAAGTCGCAGTTCTGGAAAGTGGTTTTGCATGAGTTTGGGCATGGCCTGGGGCTGCGGCACTGCCCAAACAACGACAAGAGTTGCTTCATGGTCGATGCCAACGGCAAGCCCAACCTGAGTCCGCAGAACCACTTCTGCAAATCATGCGCCCGCCTTTGAAATGCTCAATGCCAGCCATCGATGGGGGAAGACATAAGCCTTTGACTCGAGTGGACATAAGAGGATAAGTTTTCCCCTATCCTCTTCTCGCCCCGACCTTATAATCCGCCACGAATGGGATTTTTGAGGCCTTCGCGGCGGATTATAGCGTCATATTTTGCCACGAACGATTTTTTTTGTACCTTTGTGGCGGATTATAAGCCGACTGAAAATGAAAGAGAACATTATAGGCCGCAAAGAAGAGCAGCAGTTGCTCCACGACATCTATCATTCCAGCAAATCGGAATTTGTGGCCGTGTGTGGCCGACGGCGTGTGGGAAAGACGTTTCTGGTGCGCGAGTATTTCGAAAATGAGATCGTGTTCCATTCGTCGGGGCTTGCCAACAGCGGCATAGCCGAGCAACTGTCGGTGTTCTCGCGCGAGCTGCAATTACTTGCCGGTGAACCGCTTCCGACTGCGGCGAGCTGGATGGACGCATTCTTCACACTGCGCAGTTGTTTGGAAAAAATCAACGTGCCGCGCAAGGTGATTCTGCTCGATGAATTGCCGTGGATGGACACGCCTCGTTCGGGATTTGTGGCAGCGCTGGAGTATTTCTGGAACGTATGGGCCTCGGCCCGGCACGACATCGTGCTCATTGTGTGCGGGTCGGCCACCTCGTGGATGACCGACAAACTCATCAACAGCCATGGCGGATTGCACAACCGCCTGACCAACATCATCTATCTGCAACCCTTCACGCTGGGTGAATGCCGAGCGTTTTTCCAAAGCCGCGGTTTTCATTTGTCGGATTACGAAATTGCCGAGTACTACATGATTCTCGGCGGCACACCCTTTTATCTTGACCTATTGCGAAACAGCATGAGTCTGTCGCAGAACATCGACAACTTGCTGTTCCGCAGCGCCGGAACGCTGCACAACGAATTCGGGAATCTGTATGCCGCCCTGTTCAAGAACTCCAGCGATTATATCACTGTTGTCAAAGCTCTCACAGCCCGCCGCAGCGGCATGACGCGCAACGAGATTGTCGAAGCCACCGGGATGCATTCGGGCGGCGCTTTGACAACGATACTCAACAATCTGACCGCATGCGGCTTCGTAAGGGAGTACCGCAACTTTCTCGGCCGACGGGGCAGCGACCGCCTGTACCAGTTGGTTGATTTTTTCACCTTGTTCTACTTCCACTTCATGAACCGCAAAGGCGATTCCAGCCAATGGATGTCGATACAAGGGAAACCGAAGTTCCACGCATGGGCCGGGCTGACCTTCGAACTGCTGGTGCTGCATCACATCAAACAGTTGAAGCGCGCACTGGGCATCAGCGGTGTTCAGACCGAAGAGTTTGCCGGGCGGGGCGGTGATGCCAATGGCCAATCGCAGGTAGACCTGGTGATTAGCCGCGCCGACCAGACGCTGAACGTGTGTGAGATGAAATTCTGTGTCGGTGAGTATGAAATCACCAAAACTTACAACGGGAACCTGCGGGAGAAGGTGGCGCGCATCATGCAAGCCACCGGGATGAAGAAATCGGTTCTGCTCACCATGATCACCACACACGGTGTGAACCCGGGCACCTATTCGGGCATCGTGCAGCAACAAGTGACACTCGATGATCTTTTTGCCTATTGAACGGCACTCAACTCCTCCCCCTAATGATGATTCTGAAGATGAAACAGTTACATGATTCTTTGCGCTTCACCTCGGTGCTTGTGGTGCTGCTGGTGGTGCTAGTGCTTTTGGCTCTATGCTGCCTGCTATTTGGCTCGGTCGACATCCCTGCCGGCGACGTGGTGCGCATCGCCACCGGCCACGACAGCGGCAATGTGGCCTGGAACATCATCGTGCGCCAGTCGCGCGTGCCCATGATTGCCACCGCGACGCTGGCCGGGGCGGCGCTGAGCGTGAGCGGCCTGCTGCTGCAGACCACTTTCAACAACCCGCTGGCCGGCCCGTCGATACTGGGTGTGTCGGCCGGTGCGGGCCTCGGTGTGGCCATCGTGATGCTCGCCCTGGGCGGCACCATAGGCACGGTGCTGGGCACCACCGTGGGCAGCTATGTGGCCACGCTCATCGGGGCCGTGCTGGGCGCCGGGGCCGTGCTGGCGGTGCTCATCGCCTTCTCGGCCATCGTGCGCAGCAGCACCATGCTGCTGATTATCGGCATCCTGGTGAGCTACCTGGCCTCGAGCGTGATTTCGCTGCTCAACTCCATTGCCAACGAAGAGGGCGTGCACAGCTACGTGACCTGGGGATTCGGCAACTTTTCGGGCGTGGGCGTGGAGCAGATGCCGCTGTTCGCGCTGCTCATCGCCGCCTCGCTGGCGGCCGCCATGCTCATGGTCAAGCCGCTCAACGCGTTGCTGCTGGGCACGCGCTACGCCGAGAACCTGGGCGTGAACACCCAGCGCGCGCGCAACTCGCTGCTGCTCATCACCGGCGTGCTCACCGCAGTGGTCACCGCCTTTTGCGGCCCCATCGGCTTTGTGGGGCTGGTGGTGCCCCACGTGGCGCGGTTCATGACGGCCACCAGCGACCACCGCCGCCTCATCCCGGCCACCATGCTCGCCGGGGCCGACGTGGCGCTGCTGTGCGCGCTCATCAGCGTGAACGGCAGCCACGGCGTCATTCCCATCAACGCCATCACACCCATCATAGGCGTGCCCATCATCATCTACATCATCGTCAACCGTCGACGCATCAACTACTTCAACTGAATCGCTATGGCTTATCTCGAAACGCACGACCTCGCCGTGGGCTACTCACAGGCGAAAAAGACTGTCGAAGTGCTCACCGGCCTCAACCTGCAGCTGGAGCGCGGCCACCTGGTGGCGCTGCTGGGGCAGAACGGCGCCGGCAAGTCGACGCTGCTGCGCGCCATCACCTGCGCCAGTCGCCCGCTCAAGGGGCACATTACCATCGGCGGCGTGGATTTGGCCACCATCACTCAGCGCGAGCGTTCGCGGCTCATCGGCCTTGTGAGCACCGAGCGCGTCACCGTGGGCGGCCTCACCGTCGGCGAGCTGGTGGCGCTGGGCCGGCAGCCCCACACGGGTTTCCTGGGACGGCTCAACGACGACGACCGCCAGCGCGTGGCGCAGGCCATCGCCGACGTGGGCATCACCCACAAAGCGAACAGCTACATGGCGCAGCTCAGCGACGGCGAGCGGCAGAAAGCGATGATTGCCCGCGCCCTGGCGCAGGCCACGCCCGTGATTGTGCTCGACGAGCCCACCGCCTTCCTCGATGTGGCCAGCCGGATTGAAACCATGCAACTGCTCAGCCGCCTGGCCCACGAGCAGAACAAGGCCGTGCTGCTCTCGAGCCACGACGTGTCGCAGTCGCTGCTCATGGCCGACGACCTGTGGCTCATCACGCGCGACCGCGAGGTGCTGCACGGTCCCACCCGTGCGCTCATCGGCTCGGGAGCCATGCAGCGGCTCTTCGCCAGCCAGAACGTCGAGTTCAACCCCGACATCCTCGACTATCAAGCCATCTCCAAAAAAGAGGCTCCAAATGGGGAATGACTATCCATTTTTTTGTAATTTTGCACGTCCAAAACCAAGTGCATATGAAACGAACGAATCTACTTCTGTTATTATGCGTGCTGACGGGCCTCGTCGCCTCAGCAACGCAAGTCTCTCAGCATTAGGCTCGACAAGCCGCCGAGCAGTTCTTGAAACAAAAAACTAGCAAACGCGCCGCGAGTGCGGTGACGGTGGGCCAGGCCCTGCCTTGCGCCATGACCGCCGACGGCCGTGCGATGGCCTACGCCGTGAATCGCGCCGACGGCGACGGCTTTGTGCTGGTCGTGGGCAGCGACCAGGGCAGCGACGTGGTCGGTTACAGCGACCATGGGACATTCACCGTGGAGCAGATGCCCGCCAACATGCGTTCGTGGCTCGACAGCTATCTGGAGAACCTGCAGCGTGTCGAAAGCAGCGGCGACGCGCCTGCCATGCGTTATGCCACGAAGACACCCATCGCCCCACTGCTCAACAGCCAGTGGAACCAGGACCAACCTTACAGCGACCAGTGCCCCGTCGTGAACGGCAAGCGCGCCGCCATGGGGTGCTCCATCACGGCCATGGCTCAGATCATGTACTACTATCGGTGGCCGGCCGACTCCACAAAAGCCATTCCCGGCTATACGCCCGACAACTCGAAAGGCACCAACTATCCCTCCTTGCCGGCTCTGGAGCCGACCATATTCAACTGGGACAAAATGTATCCCTCCTACAAAAACAAAGAAGATGGCACCGAAGTGGCCCGGCAAGGGCATCTACATCGTGAACGGCAAGAAAGTGGTGTTCTGAGCCGCAACATCATCTGCCAGTAGAGCCGTCGATCATTGGCGGCTCTTTTTTTGTCTCTGCTTCATTAGGGCGTGGCTGGGCGTGATGCAAATGAGATGTAACAAAATGTTACATAATTAGAAAAAAAACGCCCCCAAATGTCGTCATCTCAATTATTTTGCGTAACTTTGCCGTGTTATTGTCGTTTTTATGTATTTTTTTGCAGCACTATGATATGTAAAAGCGTCGAGCATGGCAAGTTTCTTGACTGGCATTCGGCCGCTCAAGTGCTTATAAATCATTGAAACCCAAGTGCTGCGGGTATTTATTCCATAGGAGTCATAAACTATGAAAAAAAAGATTTCCATTCTCTGCATGGCTATGCTTGCGTTGTCGCCGTTCGTCGCGATGCAAGCAGCGCCATTGTCGCCCCAGCAGGCGATGCAAAAGGCCGCATCGTGGATGTCGGCACGCAAGGGCCAGGCCACATCGGCCTCCGACCTGCACCGCGCCCCAGTGCAGATGCACCTGACAGCGGCACCGACGGGCAGCAACCTTGTGTATGCCTTCAACGCCACCGGTGGCGGCTATGTGATTGTGGCAGGCGACGACCGCATCGACGACGTGCTGGCCTACTCGCTCACAGGCACCATCGACAGCAACCGCATGCCACCCGCCATGCAGGACATGCTCACCAGCTATGCTGAGCAAATCTCCTACATGCAGCAGAACGGATTGACGCCCCACAAAGCGCCCACCCATCCGGCCGTGCAGCCCCTGATTCAAACCAAATGGGGTCAGGACTGGCCCTACAACCACCTCACGCCGAACAACTGCCCCACAGGTTGCATGGCCACGTCGATGTCGCAAGTGATGTATTACCACAAGTGGCCGCAAGACAGCACCGCGAGGTTCATCACGCCCAAAGAAAAAGCCATCGTTCAGCCCACCATTTTCGATTGGGACAACATGCAGCTGACCTACTCTGCCGATGGTTCCTACCCCGAGTCGCAAGTCACGGCGGTGGCCCACCTCATGCAAGTGGTTGGCGCGTCGGTCGACATGGTGTACGCCAAAAGTCAGTCGGGATCGTTCAGCCGCCTGATCAAGCCTGCGCTCATCGGCTGCTTCGGCTACGACAAGGGCATCCACTTCGTGCTCCGCGATGACTATACCATCGACCAGTGGGACAACATGATGTATGAAGAGCTCGCCAACAACCGCCCCATCGTCTACAACGCCATGACCAGTTGGGGCTCTGGCCACAGCTTCGTGTGCCACGGCTACGATGGCGACGGGAAATACTACATCAACTGGGGTTGGGATGGCGATAACGACGGCTATTTCGTGCTCTCGATTCTCGACTCCGAAGGCACCGGCACCGGCGGTGGCGGACTTAACAACCGCTGGTCGGTGCTTCAAGATGCCGTCATCGGCATCCAGCGTCCCACCGAGGGCACCACCGTGCAAAACCCGGGCTATGTGCAGGTGGCGCAATATCTGCTGCTCAGCGAACCCGAGATCACGCGCGACGCCGATGGCAACTATCCTCTCATGCATTTGAACACAATTTATTATGCCATGACCGATGCCTTCGGATTCTGGCCTGAGTTGCTCAACGAAGAGGGAAAGCTGATCTACAAGCCCAAAGAAATGGACTTTAAGCACATCAAGACCATCGACGATAACTACAAATGCCTCAATTGTAAAATCTCCATTCCCGGCGACCTTGCCGATGGCACTTACCGGTGGGTGAGCTACTATGCGCTTGACAACACCTCGGGCAACCTCTTGCCATGTGCAGGCAACGACAACATCTACATCGAGATGGTCGTGAACAATGGTCACATCTCCCTGAAGCCGCGCCCGGTCAAAGACCTTGAACTCACCAACCCGCAGCACACGCTCGATGAGGGCAAGATTGCCCGCATCACATTTGATGTCAAGAATGTGGGCGATGAGTTTAACGGCAACTTGTTTGTGGTGTCAAACAGTTTTCTCAAAGCTACAGAATGTGTGGCTATTCCTGCTGGCGAAACGCAACAAGTGGAATTCCGGCTGAAGAGCGATAAGCAATTCGACAACACCACGCCTTACCGCATCTATACCGATCCCATGCTGATGCACAAGGTGTATGGCGAAGGCAAGGAGCTCGAGGCGCGCTTTGAAGACTACGACGTGTCGCTCACCAATATCGACATGGAAAACAAAGTAGTGGTTTCGCGAATCATCACAGGCAAAATCTCAGCGGTGAATGTGGGTGACGCGCCCTTTAATAATTCCATGGGCGTGAGAATTGTGAACCCCGACAATGAGGATGAATTCATCACCGATTTTATGACGTCCAGATATCGGTCGGCTCCCATAGGAGGCACTGCTACCATGAATGTGATGGCATTCCTGCCTGCCAACGTCAAGCGCATACGCATCAAACTGGGGTACAACAACATACTGGGTAATACTGTTTACACCACACTCGGCGACTTCGATGTTGTTGATGGCGCTGTGGCCATTAAAACCGACGGCAAGGCTTTAGCGCTGCCATCGGGCACCAAGGTCACGATGCCCGAGGGCTATGACGCATTCTACAGCATTGGATCCAAGATTGAAGAGGTGGTGCCCAACAGCAACCCCAACGCGGTATACTATGTCGACGATCCACAGAGCGTGCGTGGCTTGGACAACAACATTGTGTTAGACATCGAAGGGAACAGCTACAAGGACATCAACGTTTACGATGGCCACAACTTCTACCTTCTCAATCAAAAACTGTTTGTGACGGACGATCATTACATCAACTATTTCCGCACATTCACCAACGATGAAGTCAACACCTGGGCCCCCTTGTGGATGTCGTACGACGAATTGGTGGCTATCACCGACCTCACCACCGGAAAAGACTGGACTTATCGTCTCTTCCCCTATACAATAGCGGGGTTGTTGGCTCCCAACACCGTCATCATGAAAACTGAGTGTTCTGATGCTTCAAGAATCCCTACTTTCTGGAACAACATGGGACTCTACTATTTCATCTACCCGTCGATGGTTGGGCACACGTTCAAGTTCAAGCTCGAAAAATCGTGGACGGAACAAGCCCCATGGATCGAAAACAACTTGTTCGACTGGATCAAGGTGGCTGGCAGGTTCTGGCAACAGGAACTCGACAACGTGTATGAGCAGCAGGGCAACAAGTTTGTGCGCAAGGAGCATGCGGTGATACCTGCCTTCCGCTCCTACTTGACGGCTACGGCGATACTCGAGAACTCCACCGTCCACACCTTCTACGACTTCGAGCCCGAATACATCATGACCTTGCCCACTGAGCCCGACCCCGACCCGTCGTCGACGAGCATCATCGACATCGCCAGCAAGCACGACAATGCCGACCCCGCATGGTATACCATCGACGGACTCCGCCTGCTCTCTGAGCCTACAGCGCCGGGACTCTACATCCACAACGGCAAGAAGATTGTCAAGTGACGTGATTATAACTGAACGTGCCATTGCTCACGTCAGGCTTTGGCATGCGAAAGCAATGGCACGTATTATTTATTAACTATTTCTAAATTTATTATGAAAAAAAATCTGATTCTTTTCTTCGCACTGCTCTGCAGCGCGTCGCTCATGGTTGCACTCAGTTCGTGCGGCGGTAGTGATGATGAACCCACTCCCACCAATCAAACAGGGAAAGTTGTCTACCTCGTCAGGGGCGTTATCACCTCTCAAGAGGGCGAGTACTTGAATGGCCAAGTCATTGTTGGCGACGCCAACTCCGACGAGTTCAAGTTCTACAAGGGCATCTACGACAAAGTGGCCGAAGCCATCGCCCCCGAGACTTGGGAAGTGACCTACAACTCAAGCAACAAACAGAGTGTCGTGGCCGAGAACGACAATCTTGCCAACGAGAAGTTCAAAGCTAAGTTCGACAAACTCAAAGCGATTCAGCAGACGCTCAATGAAACCGACAAGAACGCCTACCATACCCGCTTTGTCATCAAAATCAATCTCTCTGCTGGAGGCGAGACCACGGTTCGCGAAGGCGACATGACCATCAAATACGAGGGCAACCTGCAGTAAATGCCGCGTGCTTTCGTGGCGCGAGCGCATCAACCGGTCCTGATTTACAAAGAAGACCAAAACAAATAACATGAAGAGGAATATTCTTAAAGCATTATCCATACTCCTGTGCATGAGCGCTTTGACGCTTGTGCTCACTGCCTGTGGCAGCGACAACGAACCCAGTTTGACTCAAGAATTCTACGTCCGTGGTGCAATCACCGAGCAGTATGGCACCTTCATGGGTGGCGAAACTGGTATAAGCGGCTTCGACGAGAACAGCCCCGAATTCAAGTTCTACAAAGCCATCTACGAAGAGGTGAAAACCATCATCAAGGCGCAGACTTGGGTGGTCAACTACAAGCAGGAAGAGAAGGATAAAACACTCAAGGAACAGAACGAATTAGCCGACAAGCGCTTCTCCGAAATGGTCAAGGCGCTCGAAGCCGTTCAGAAGAAACTTGACGCAGCCGACAAGAACGCCTACAAATGCCACTTCGCTATGACCATCAAGATGGTTGCTATGGGCGAGAAAGAGATCCACTCGGGCCAAAAGACCCTGAGCTTTGAGGGCAACGAATAATAAACAGGTAGGCTCCCTATTCATCACCTTCAGGCCAGACTCCTGAACGCATGAATCACCAGGCCCCAGCAGCGGCACCACCGATGCTGGGGCCTTCTGTCACGGTACACTCACCCGGCCACAAGACATGTAACAAAGCGTGACAAAGGGACGGTTCTTTTGTCACGGTTTGGGGCAGAAAAGCGTGACAAGGGGACGGAGCGCCCCACATGGAGAGTGCGGCTCTGCTGTTATAACACGCTCAAGCGCAAGAAGTTTATCGTGAAAAATAGCGTACCCTCTTGCATGTGTTGAAAAGAATGGTTAACTTTGCAAGTTGAACGTAAAAGCACATGCTATGACTGATCAAGGCTTCCGCCGCTTTCCCGTGGGTAAGCAAGACTTCGAACAAATCCGTGAGGGCGGGTTTGTATACATCGACAAGACGCGCTGGGTGTGGGAACTGGCCAACCGCTACGGCGACGCCATCTTCTTGAGCCGCCCCCGGCGCTTCGGCAAGTCGCTGCTGTGCTCCACGCTCAAGCACTACTTCATGGGGCACCACCATCTGTTCAAGGGCCTTGCCATCGACGAGATGGAGAAAGACTGGACCGAATACCCGGTGCTGCACTTCGACATGTCGCAGGTCAAGCGCGTCGACCCTGCCGACATACGTCTGGTCTTGTCAGGCAAACTGTCGGATTATGAGGCCATCTATGGTGTCAACTCATTCAAGAAGACGCTGGGCGACCGCCTTGAATGGCTGGTGGAAGAGGCCCACCGGCAGACGGGGCAGCGCACGGTGCTCATATTCGACGAGTACGACGCGCCAATGCTCAACGTGATCGACAAGCCTGAGGTTATGGAGGAGGTGCGCGCGATTTTCAACGAGTTCTACGGCCCGGTGAAGTCGATGGCCGAGCACTTGCGCTTCGTCTTCATCACCGGCATCACCAAGTTCTCGCAGATGAGCATCTTCTCCACCATCAATAACCTGAAGAACATCTCGCTCACCGAGCGCATGGAGGGGGTGTGCGGCATCACCGCGCAGGAACTGGAGGACAACTTCGGCCCCGACATCAATCGCATGGCACAGAAATACGGCATCGGGAGCGACGAGATGATGCAGTGGCTACGAGACCGCTACGACGGCTACCACTTCGCCTCCGCACTCACCGACTCGTACAACCCGTTCAGCCTGATCAACGCCTTCGACGACCTGACGCTGAGCGACTACTGGTTCGACAGTGCCACGCCATCGGCGCTCATCAAGATACTGAACCTCTACCCCTTCACGCTGGCCAACATCGAGAACCAGACCTTGCTCAGCGACGACTTCAACCAGCCTTTCGACAACTTCGACAGTGCTTTGCCCGTGCTCTACCAGAGCGGCTACCTCACCATCAAGGAGCACCACATCGACGGCCAGGACGACATCTACACGCTGGGCATCCCCAACGGCGAGGTGTATCGCGGATTGTACCGCACGCTCATGGGGCACTACCTGACGGGCGACACGGTGTCCAGCAACTCGCTCATCCGCACCGTGGGTCGCGCCATGCGGGCCGACGACATCGACATCGACACCGCCCTCACCGCCATGCAGCAGTACATGGCCGCCCTGCCCCACCACCTGAGCAACAAGACCGAGCGCGACTTCGAGACCATCGTGCATGTGCTCTTCGGCGCGATTGGCATCCATGTCGACACCGAGGTCAAGAGCGCCATCGGACGCTGCGACGTGGTGATGCGCACCCGCGAGTGCGTCTACGCCCTGGAACTGAAGCTCGACGGCGCGGCCACCGTCGACGACGCGCTGGCGCAAATCGACGAGCGCAGCTACCTGATTCCCTTCTGGAACGACCCGCGCCGCAAGGTGAAGGTGGGCGTGGTGTTCGACCGCGACAAGCGCACCATCGCCGCCTGGAAGACCGTGAGGGAATAACGGTCACCTGCAAAACGCTGTGTCTATGTCGACAGTGTTTTGCAGGTGACCCTTTTTATTGGTTAGGGCAACTACAGGGCATTACT
>CAMVDK010000057.1 GCA_947166165.1 uncultured Porphyromonadaceae bacterium | reverse complement strand
GCTGCTCGAGGCCCCCGACGCGCCGCTGCTGCTCTACAGCACCGGCCCCTGCGACCTGAACGCCTCCCACGTGGTGAGCATCGTGGGCACCCGCCATGCTACCCACTACGGCATCCGCGTCTGCGACGAGCTGGTGCGCGACCTGGCCGCCGCGCTGCCAGGACTGGTGGTGGTGAGCGGGCTGGCCTATGGCATCGACATCGCGGCCCACCGCGCGGCCATGCGTCACGGCGTGCCCACCGTGGCTGTGCTCGCACAGGGACTGAACAAAATCTACCCCTCGCTCCACCGCCACGACGCAGTCGAGATGGTGCGCCACGGCGGAGCGGTGGTGACCGACTATCAGAGCCAGGACGAAATCCACAAGGGCAACTTCCTGGCGCGCAACCGCATCATAGCCGCCCTGAGCGACTGCACCATCGTGGTGGAAAGCGCGCTCACCGGCGGAGCGCTCGTCACCGCCAGCCTGGCCATGAGCTACAACCGCGACGTGATGGCCGTGCCCGGACGCGTCGACGACGAATTCTCGCGCGGTTGCAACAAGCTCATCGGCCTCAACCGCGCCCTGAGCATCACCTGCGCCGCCGACGTGCTGCAGGCCATGCGCTGGGAGACCGCCGCACCCGCCACAGCCCCTGTGCAAGGCCAGCTCTTCCCCACCCTCAGCGCGACCGAGCAGGCCGTGGTCGACACCCTGCGCGAGCACGGCGACATGCACATCAATCAGCTCGCCGAAGCGCTGCAGCAACCCGTCTACCGGCTCATGGGCACCCTGGTCGACCTCGACTGCCGCGGCCTGGTGGTCACCCTGCCCGGCTGCCGCTACGCCGCCCGCTGAAGACCCTGCCAGCCGACGCTCAGGCTTTTAAGACAAAAGAACACAAGCCTATATAAAGAACACAAGCCATGAAGAATAATCTTAGGGAGCTATCTACTTGTTGTCCCCAACCATGAATAACGTCAACGGAAAAGCCCGGAGGGCTGTATCTGGATAACCCTGGGACACGCGCAGCGTTGGCCCGGGGTGATGCCATCAGCTGGCAGAAAAGCCTCTGGAGGAGGCCACTGTGGCTGCGGTATTCCCTCTTACCCTCGTGTGGCCTCCTTCAGAGGCACTTTGATTGCATCCTTTCCCCGGGGCCACCGCTGCGCGTTGACCCCGGGTTATAAAAATGTTGCCCTTCGGGCAATTCCGCATTCCTTTCACGGTTCCGACGCACTCTCGCTCGCCATTTTCAAGGCCTGACTTGGGGACAACAAGTAGATAGTTCCCAAATCTTATGTCCTTATGCCCCCTCGGGTCAAAGGCTTGTGTTCTTTTGTCTAAAATTGGTCGAGCTGTAAGAACACATTTTGTCTAAAAAGGCGAAATTAGGCTGCACCTCGGAAAAATCAAAGCAAGCTTTGCTTTTTCGCTCGGTTTGCACTAACGTTGCGCTGCGCGCGAAATTAGGCTTCACCTCGGAAAAATCAAAGCAAGCTTTGCTTTTTCGCTCGGTTTGCACTAATTTTGCGCTGTAATCGCGAAATTAGGCTGCACCTCGGCAAAAAAGCAAGCGAGCTTGCTTTGTTTTGCGCTCGGTTTGCACTAATTTTGCAGCGGAATTGCTAATCAACATAACTACTCCAACAACCACTATGAGTCAATTCAAAGTTTTCTCTGGGACTAATTCACGCTATGTGGCCAGCGAAATCGCCCACGACCTGGGGATGGAACTTGGCAAGATGAACGTCACTCGCTTTGCCGACGGCGAGTTCGGCGTGTCGTACGAGGAATCGGTGCGCGGTGTGAACGTGTATTTGGTGCAGTCCACGTTCCCTACTACTGACAACCTGATGGAGCTGCTGCTGATGATCGACGCCGCCAAGCGTGCGTCGGCAGGCTCAATCGCCGCCGTGATCCCTTATTTTGGCTGGGCGCGGCAAGACCGCAAGGACAAGCCGCGCGTGTCGATTGCCGCCAAGCTGGTGGCCAACCTGCTCAGCGCGGCAGGCATCGACTGCCTGATCACCATGGACCTGCATGCCGACCAGATTCAGGGTTTCTTCGACGTGCCGGTCAACCACCTCTACGCCTCGTCGGTGTTCATCCCCTACATCGAGCAGCTCCACCTGACCGACATGGTGATAGCCAGCCCCGACGTGGGCGGTGCCAAGCGCGCCAACGGCTATGCAAAGTACTTCAACGCTCCGCTGGTGCTGTGCCACAAGGTGCGCGCCAAGGCCAACGTGGTGGACACGATGACGGTGATTGGCGATGTGAAGGACAAAAATGTGATTCTGGTCGACGACATGATCGACACCGCCGGCACCATCTGCAAAGCGGCCAACCTGATGAAGGAGAACGGCGCCAAGAGTGTGCGCGCCCTGGCGTCGCACGCCATCATGAGCGAGCCGGCCAGCGAGCGTATCATGGCCAGTGCCCTCGACGAGGTGATTGTGTCGAACTCCATCCCCTTCGACACGGCTAAGTGCCCCAAGATGAGCGTGATCAGCATCGCCTCGCTCTTTGCCGACACCATCCAGCGCGTGCACGACAACCGCTCAATCAGTTCGCAGTACCTGCTTTGAGCCGTTGAATCGACCTGCGTCATCCACAGCGAACCCCGCCAGGGCCATGTGCCGGCGGGGTTCGCTGCCGTTTCACAGGCATTGCAGCAGTTGGTTGATTTGCTCGGCTGTGGTGGCCCAGCTGGTGCATAGCCTGACGAGCGTGTGATGCTCGTCGAAGGGGCTGAAGTGGTCGAACCCCACCTGCTCGGCCAACGCCGGCAGGCGGTCGTTGGGCATGACGAAGAACTGCTGGTTGGTGGGCGACTCGCCATGCATGCGGTAGCCCTTGGCCAGCAGCCCGTCGCGCAGACGCATGGCCTGCGTGATGGCGCCCAGGCTGATGTCGAAATACAGGCCGTTGGTCATCAGCGTGTCGAACTGCAGGCCCAGCAGCCATCCCTTGGCCAGCAGGGCCCCGCGCTGCTTGATGAGTCCACGGGGAATGGTCAGCTCGCGATTGGTCACCACCACCGCCTCACCAAACATGGCGCCCACCTTTGTGCCGCCTATGTAGAACACGTCGCACAGTCGCGCCAGCTCGGGCAGGGTGATGTCGCAAGCGGGCGACATCAGCCCGTAGCCCAGCCGTGCGCCGTCGACGAACAGGTGGAGGTGATACCGGTCGCACAACGCCCGCATCCGCTCCAGTTCGGCCCGGCTGTAGAGCGTGCCCATCTCGGTGGGAAACGACACGTAGAGCACCTTCGGCACCACATAGTGCTCCCAGCCCACAGCATCATACTCGGTCTTGAGCGCGGCCAGATGCTGCTCCAGATGGTCGAGGTCGATTTTGCCGTCGGTGGCCGGCTGGGGCATCACCTTGTGTCCGCAGGCCTCGATGGCTCCCGACTCGTGCACGTTGATGTGGCCCGTTGCCGCCGCCAGCACGCCCTGGTTGTGGCGCAGCAGCGCGTCGAGCACGATGGTGTTGGTCTGCGTGCCTCCCACCAGCAGGCGCACTTCGGCTTCGGGCAGCTCGCATGCGGCGCGTATCTTGGCGATGGCGCTCTGGCTGTAGGGGTCGTAGCCGTAGCCATCGTTCTTTACCAGATTCACTTCGGCCAGCCGGCGCAGGATGGCCGGATGACAACCTTCCATATAATCACAACTGAACTTCAACATATTGACAATATTTAAATGACTTGCTCACTGGCCATTGTTTCCACTTTCACGTCCCCTCTCGATGGCCAGGGCTTCGGCACAGCGTTCGCCATCGATGGCGGCCGAGACGATGCCACCGGCATATCCGGCCCCCTCGCCGCAGGGATACAGCCCTTCGACGGCGATGTGGTGGAGCCTCTCATCGTTGCGGGGGATGCGCACCGGCGACGACGTGCGGGTCTCGACACCAATCACGATGGCGTCGTTAGTAAGGAAGCCTTTGGCCGCGCGGCCGAAGGTCGTGAAAGCCTTGCGCAGCCGCCCGCCCACGAAAGGCGGCAGCCACTGGTCGAGGCGCGAGGGCTGCAAGCCGGCGCTGAAACTCGACGGCGGGATGAGCCGCGACGGGCGGCCCTCCACAAAGTCCTTCATGCGCTGCGCTCCGGCCGTCTGGCTGCAGCCAGCCTGCTCGAAGGCCATGCGCTCCATACTCTCCTGAAAACGCATCATGGCCAGCACGCCGTGACGGGCATACTCGGGCGGAAGGTCGTCGGGATGCAGTTCCACCACCATGCCGGAGTTGGCCCAGTAGGTGTTGCGGTGGCTGGGCGACATGCCGTTCACCACCAACTGTCCGGGTGCGCTGGCGGCGGGCACCACCACTCCGCCAGGACACATGCAGAACGAATAGACGCCCCGCTCGTCGACTTGCGTCACGAAGCTGTACTCGGCGGCGGGCAGATAGTCGCCACGGCCGGCAGGGTTGTGATACTGAATCTGGTCGATGAGGTGCTGCGGATGCTCCAGTCGCACGCCCACGGCGAGGCCCTTGGCCTCGAGGAGGATGCCAGCCGAGTGGAGCATCTCGTAGACGTCGCGCGCCGAGTGTCCGGTGGCCAGGATCACGGGGCCGGAGTAATGGCTCCCGTCGGCGCAGTCCACACCGGCTACGCGGCCGTCGGCCACGGCAAGCCCAGTGACGCGGGTCTGGAAGTGCACCTCTCCGCCGCAGGCCAGAATGGTGGCCCGCATGCGCTCGATGACACCCGGCAGGCGGTCGCTGCCGATGTGGGGATGCGCGTCGACCAGGATGTCGGCGCTGGCCCCGTGCTGCACGAAGATGCCCAGTATGCGCTCCACCGAGCCGCGCTTGCGGCTGCGCGTGTAGAGCTTGCCGTCGCTGTAGGCCCCTGCGCCGCCCTCGCCGAAGCAATAGTTGCTGTCGGGGTCCACCACCCCCTCGCGCGAGATGCGCGCAACGTCCTTGCGCCGGTCGGTCACGTTCTTGCCGCGCTCGAGCACGATGGGCTTCACGCCAAGTTCGATGAGCCGGAGCGCGGCGAAGAGTCCGCCCGGCCCGGCTCCCACCACGATGGCCTGCCGGGCGCTGCCGCCCACGGGCGAGTAGGCGATGGGTGGCACCAGTGGCGTGGCGGCCACCGGCTCGTCGATGAATGCCTGCACGCGCAGATTGACCATCACGCGGCGCTGGCGGGCGTCGATCGACCGCCGCAGCACACGCACACCGGCGATTCGCTCCTGGCTCAAGTGGCGTTCGCTGGCTATGTAGTGGGCTATAGCCTGTTCGCTGGCTGCCACACGCGGAGTGACTCGCAATTGCATTTCCTCAATCATCGTTGCTTAAGTCTTTCAGTGATTCAGACCGCAAAGGTAGCAAATATTTTCGAAGTGGGCAACTGCGGCGAGCGAGCATGGAAGACAAGCCCGACCGATTTTAGACAAAAGAACACAAGCCTTTGACCCAAGTGGACATAAGGACATAAGACTTTTTCTTCCTTGTGTTCTTGTTAAAGGCTTGTGTTCTTTTTAAAGGCTTATGTCCTTATGTCTAAAAAAACAGTGTCCTTATGTCTTAAAAACCAGTGTTCTTATGTCTTGTGGAGGGTGCGTGTGCTTCAGTCGGCCGTGAGACGGTTCACCACGGTGGCCACGAGGTCGGCCACGGCGGTTTTGTAGTTGGTATTGGCCTCGGTGGCCACGCGGTTGGCGATGATCGAGCACACGGTCATGGCGCGGTGGCCCAGAATGCGGGCCAGGCCTTGCAGGGCCGCGCTCTCCATCTCATAGTTGGTGATGCGGCCACCGGCGAACTCAAACGACTCGATGCGGTGGTTGAGCTCCGGCTCCATGAGTCGGGCGCGCACCTCGCGGCCCTGCGGCCCGTAGAAGCCCACGGCCGAGATGGTGTAGCCGCGCACCATGTCGTCGCGGCCGATGCGCTCCACCAGCCAGGGGTCGGCGTCGACCACATAGGGCTTGGAGAAAAGCGGGTTCCACTGCACGTGCTGGCAGAAGTCGCGCTCGAAGTCGAGGTCGCTCACGTCGTTGCGCGCGGCGTAGTAGTTGAGCACACCGTCGAAGCCGATGGCCTTGGCGGCGATGACGGCGGTGCCCACCGGCACGTTGGGCTGCAGGCCGCCGCTGGTGCCCACGCGCACGATGTTGAGCGTGCGGTGCTCGTCGCGCGGCAGGCGTGTGGCAAAGTCGACGTTGGCCAGGGCGTCGAGCTCGGTCATCACGATGTCGATGTTGTCGCCGCCTATGCCGTGCGACAGCGCCATGATGGGGCGTCCGCCTCGTGTGCCGCCTATGGTGTGGAACTCGCGGCTGCTGACTTCGAAGTCGCGCGTGTCGAAGTGCGAGGCAATCATGTCCACGCGGCCCGGGTCGCCGCAAATCACAATGTTGTCGCACAGCTGCTCTGGGCGCAGATGGATGTGGAAGGCCGAACCGTCGTCGTTGATGATGAGTTCGCTCTCGGGAATGGGTTTCTTTTCCATAGTTCTGATGGGGCGTGAAGCGTTAAGAATGAGTGTGAATTGCAGAAAAATGCAAATTTACATCTTTTCGTTCAATCTGCCACAAGCCCCGGCCTCATTTTAACGTACTTTAGCGTGGCAACGGGGTAGGAGAGGGCATGCCGAAAGGACATGGCATCAATTAAGACAAAAGGACACAAGCCTTTAACAAGGACAAAAGCCATGAAGAAAAAAGACTTATGTCCTTATGTCCACCCGGGGCAAGTGCTTGTGTCCTTATGTCTAAAATCGGTCGTATTGTCCACCAGGGGTCGAAAGCTTATGTCAAAAATCGGTCATGGCTGCCAGCCGTCAAGGTCGGGAGCCAGTTCCGGCATTTGGCTGGCCGTGAACTGCGGCTCCACGATTCCCTCGCGCTTCTGCCGGCGGTAATCCTCGAGCAGGGCGAAGGCATACCGCCCCAGCGCCACGATGGCCACCAGGTTGCACCCCGTGAGCAGCGCCATGCACACGTCGCCCACACTCCACACCACCTCTAGACTCGCCACCGCACCAAACATCACCAGCACCCCCGCCGAGAGCACCCGGTAGGCCGACATCACCCACCGCCGGCGGGTGATGAACAGCACATTGGCCTCGCCATAGTAATAGTTGCCGATGATGCTGCTGAAGGCAAACAGCAGAATGGCCAGCGCCACAAACGTAGTGCCCGCGCTGCCCACCTGCGACTCCAGCGCCGCCTGGGTGAGCACGATGCCACTCATCGAGCCATCGCTGTAGACACCGCTTACCAGGATGATGAACGCCGTGCACGAGCACACGAGCAGCGTGTCGGTGAACACACCTAGAGCCTGTATCAAGCCCTGCTTCACGGGGTGCGACACGTGGGCCGTGGCCGCCACATTGGGCGCCGACCCTTCGCCGGCCTCGTTGCTGAACAAGCCGCGCTTGATGCCCATCATCATCGTCATGCCCAGCGCCCCGCCCGCTGCCGGACCAAAGCCGAACGCACTCTCCACAATCAGCCTGAGCACACGAGGAATCAGCGACACATTCATCAGCACCACCACCAGCGCCAGCACAAAATAGCCGATGGCCATCACCGGCACCAGCACACTGCTCACGCACGCGATGCGGCGTATGCCGCCAAACACAATCAGCAGCGCCGCCGCGGCCAGCACCACACCCGTGAGCACCGGGTCGATGCCGAAGGCCTGGTCCATCGCGCTGCAGATGGTGTTGCTCTGGATGCTGTTGTAGCTCAGCCCGAAGGTGAGCGTGAGCAGCACCGCAAAGACGTAAGCCATAGTCCGGTTGTGAAGGCCATGGAGAATGTAGTAGGCCGGGCCGCCCACAAACGAGTGCTTGCTGCGGCGCTTGTAGAGCTGCGCCAGCGTGCTCTCCACAAAAGCCGTCGCGCCGCCAATGAGCGCAATCACCCACATCCAGAACACCGCCCCCGGCCCGCCCACGGCAATGGCCGTGGCCACTCCGGCCAGATTGCCCGTGCCCACACGCGTAGCCACCGAAACGGCAAACGCCTCGAACGACGACACGCCATGCCGCCCCTTCTTGCCACCCTTGACTCGCCGGCCCGCACCGTCGCCCAGCAGCCGCACCATTTCGCCCACCATGGTGAACTGCACGAAGCGCGTGCGCCACGTCATGTAGAGGCCACACAGCACCAGCGCGCCAATCAGGATGTAGGTCCACAAAAAATCGTTCATGCTCGTCATCGCGGCATTCAGCCACCCGTCGGGCGACAACGCCGAAGAAGCAAACAAGAGTTTCATGCCGCAAATTTAGCAAAAAAACAGGCTGCCTGCAAAAAAAACTGCCTCTACATCGACTACCAACACTCACACAGAGCGACATGCGAGCAAATTCCAGTGAAATGTGTGGCCTTTGGTACAATTTTTGGCTTTGTTTACGAAAAAAGGCGGCTAGTGTTGCTTGTTTACGGAAAAATGTTTGTAATTTTGCGGCGTGCGGTCTCAGCGGGTCGTTGAGCCACACAGCACAACCTAAGTCACAACACGTTTCACCCGGGCCATGACCGGTTTATGGCCCCCAAAACACTCACTCCACCATGGCTCACACCGACATTGTCACTGGCCAGTATGTCAAACTGCAACAGACACCCGCAAGCGCGGGCGACCGCCTGCTGGCACAGCTCATCGACATCGCGATTGTCAACATTTTCTTGTTGACAGTCTTCGCTACGTTCTTCAACATCGATGTCTCTTTTAGGACATACCATCCTTGGCTTTACTATATCTTCGGCTTTGTCGTGATGGTGCTTCCAACTGTGTTCTACCATCCGCTGTGCGAGTGGCTCAACCACGGGCAGAGTGTGGGCAAGGCGGTGATGAAGTGCCGCGTGGTGATGGCCGATGGCTCGACGCCTACGCTGGGTGCCTACCTGCTGCGCTGGCTGCTGTATCCCATCGATGTGTTTCTCACTGGCGGGCTGGGCTTGATTGTGATTATGTTCACGCCCGGCAACCAGCGCTTTGGCGACCTGGCGGCGGGCACGATGGTCATCAAGACCAACTCGTTGCAGAACCACAACATCAGCCTGAGCGATTTCTATTATGTGCGCCAGGGTTATCAACCCACGTTTGCCGATGCCGCCAATCTGTCGCTGCGTCAGCTGGAGGTGATTGGCCATGTGCTCTACGATGTGAAGCTCGACATCCGCGAGCGCTGCCTCGACCGCCTGACGGCCAAGGTGGAGGAGTTTGTAGGCGAACCAAAGCCGCGCACGATGACGCGCGAGGACTACCTCTACACTGTGCTCAACGATTACTACTACTATGCCTCGGTGATCGAAGCATAGCCACCCTTTCCGGCCGTTTTAGACCGATTTTAGACAGTTTTTAGACCGATTTTAGACATACGAACAAAAGCCTTTGATTCGAGTTGGCAAAAGGACACAAGGATTCTTTTCTTCCTTGTGTCCTTTTTAAAGGTGGGTTCTATAAATTGCTTGCGCCGAATTGGGCTTGATTGCTGAGCAGGTTTTGGCTCAAGCTGCGCGAAGCAGTAGCGGGCTACGGTTCAAGCAGTTGAGGCAAAAGATGCCAGCAAGCTGGCCCAAGGCGGCCAAAACCATTCATTACTTTTTTGCAATTTATAGAACCCACCTTAAAGGCTTATGTCCTTGTGTCTTAATTTTTTTATGCATGGCTATCTGCCATGGCTTCGCGGAGGGCGCGGGTGAGCTGGTCGGGGCAGCTGGTGGGCTTGTAGCCGCAACGGATGCCCTCGAGACGGGCAATCACGTCGTCTACTTTCATGCCGCGCACGAGTTGGCTCAAGCCGAAGGTGTTGCCCGGGCAGCCTCCCACAAATTCCACATCTTTGAGCACGTCGCCGTCGATGGTGACGTTGATCATCGTCGAGCAGGTGCCGCTCGTCGCATAGCTGTATTGCTTCATAAGTTCAGTTTTTATTCAGTTGATTGATAAATTGTCGGAGGTCGGTGATGCCGATTCGGTGCGGGGCCAGTTGGACCACGCCGTCGGCCTGCATGGTCTCGAGTGCCGCGAGCAGAGCCTTGCGCTGCACGCCGAGCAGGGTGCACAGGTCTTTTTGCGCATACTGGATGGCGATGTCGCTGCCGGCGCGCGAGGCCAACGGCTCCACCCATCGCACGAGCCGCTCGGCGGCGCTGCCTTGCTCCACGCCGAGCAGCATCGACGTCAGCTGCTGGGCGCTGCGCGAGAGGCGGTTGAGGATGTTGAACAGGAACACCTTGTCGGCCTGGAGCATGGTCACATAGTCGGCCTTGGCAATCTGCAGGATGCCGCACGTGCCGACAGCCGTGGCCGAAAAGGGGTAGGCTGTGTCGACGCCGAAGAGCGAGTCGGGTCCGAGCACATCGGGCGCGGTGAGGGTCTGCAGCAGCGTCACATCGAGTGTCCGGCAGCGCGTGGCCACCCTCACCGCCCCCGACACCACAAAGCGCACATGGGTGCACATCTGGCCCGCCTCGACCACGGTGGTGCCGTCGGCGTACTTGAGGAAGTGGAACTTGTATTTCTCGACCAGTGTGGACAGCATCTCGGCGCTCACGCCCTGGAAGAGCGGCAATTGCATCAGCAACTCAAACATGGCTCACTAAGTGTGTGTGGGGGATGTTGGACGACAGGGTTCGTTGGTGGTTATACTTGCGCAGAAATCCGGGTTCTGTGCGCTCACTTGAGGCGTGCAATCAGTTCGTCTACGCTCACGGTGTGCTGCTCGCCGGTGGCCATGTCCTTGAGGGCGATGGTGCCGTCGGCCAGCTCCTGCTCGCCCACGATGGCCACGTAGGGCGTGTGGCGGTCGTTGGCATAGGCCATCTGCTTCTTCATCTTGGCGGCGTCGGGATACAGCTCGGCACTGATGCCGGCAGCGCGCAGGCGCATCATGTGGCCCATAGCGGCGCTGGCCTCGCGCTCGCCGAAGTTGATGAACAGCACGCGTGCGCTGGCCAGCGTGTCGGCCGGGTAGAGGTCGAGCGCGTTAAGCACGTCGAAGATGCGGTCGGCACCGAAGCTGAAGCCCACGCCCGAGAGGCCGGGCATGCCGAACACGCCCGTCAGGTTGTCGTAGCGGCCGCCGCCGGTGATGCTGCCTATCTCCACATCGAGGGCCTTGACCTCGAGGATGGTGCCTGTGTAGTAGTTCAGTCCGCGTGCCAGCGACACATCGATCGCCACCTCGGCGTCGAGCTGCAGCGGTGCCACGTGATTGAGCACGAACTCCATCTCTTCGATGCCTTTCATGCCCTCGGAGCTCGATGCCAGCAGCGTGCGCAGCGTGGCCAGTTGCTCGACGTTGGAGCCGGTCATGGTGAGCAACGGGCGCAGCGTGTCGATGGCCTCGTCGGTGAGGCCCTTTCCGCGCAGTTCGTCGTTGACGTTGTCGAGGCCGATTTTGTCGATTTTGTCGATGGCCACGGTGATGTCGATGAGCTTGTCGGGTGCCCCGATCACCTCGGCGATGCCACTGAGTATCTTGCGGTTGTTGAGTTTGATGACCACACGCACCCCGAAGCGGTGGAACACCTCGTTGATGAGTGCCACGAGCTCCACCTCGTTGAGCAGCGAGTCGCTTCCCACCACGTCGGCGTCGCACTGGTAGAACTCGCGGTAGCGTCCCTTCTGGGGCCGGTCGGCGCGCCACACGGGCTGAATCTGGTAGCGCTTGAAGGGCATCTGCAGTTCGGCGCGGTGCTGCACCACGTAGCGCGCGAAGGGCACCGTCAGGTCGTAGCGCAGGCCCTTTTCGCTGATTTTCGATGTGAGGTGCACCGAGTCGCGCGCGGTCATGAGCTCGGCAGGAGCGTCCTTGAGGTAGTCGCCGCTGTTCAGGATTTTGAACAGCAGTTTGTCGCCTTCCTCGCCATATTTGCCCATGAGCGTCGACAGGTTCTCCATGGCGGGAGTCTCAATCTGCTGGAAGCCATAGAGGGTGAACACCTCGCGGATGGTGTTGAAGATATAGTTGCGCTTGGCCATCTCGATGGGCGAGAAGTCGCGCGTTCCTTTGGGAATCGAAGGTTTCTGTGCCATATTCTGTTATATGTTTAGTTATCTGTGTTCAGTGGTCGAGTTTCACGACGAGCCCGTCGTAGGCCAGGTGCACACCGTCGGGCAGGCTGGGGTCGGTGTGGGCATGCAGCCCTATGCCGTGGCTCATGTGTGTGAGCCACGTCTGGCCGGGGCCTATGCGCCGCACCACCTCGAGGGCCTCGTCAAGGCAGAAGTGCGACAGGTGCGGCTCGAAGCGCAGGGCGTTGAGCACCAGCAGGGGTATGCCCTGCAAGCCCGCCACCACATCGGGTTCGAGGTGGTTGGCGTCGGTGATGTAGGCCATCGGGCCGATGCGGTAGCCCAGAATGTTGAGCCGGTAGTGCTTCACGGGCAGAGGCACCACCTCCACACCGCCTAAGTCCAGCGGCTCGCCCTCGCGCACGGGGATGATGTGCAGCAGAGGCACGCCGGGATATGGCTTGTCGGCAAAGCAGTAGGGCAAACGGGCGTGCAGGTCGTCGATCACGTCTTGCCGGGCATAGATGGGGAAATCGGAGCCGTAGCAATAGGCTCGCAGGTCGTCGAGCCCGCCCACGTGGTCGTAGTGGATGTGGGTGAGCAGCACGGCGTCGAGTTGGTCGCTCGAGGCGCGCAGAATCTGTGTGCGGAAGTCGGGGCCGCAGTCGATGAGGATGCTCTTGCCACGGTAGCGCACAATGGCTGATGCGCGCAGCCTGTGGTCGCGCACGTCGGCCGAGCGGCACACTTCGCAGCCGCACTTGATCTGCGGCACGCCGGTCGATGTGCCCGTGCCGAGAAATTCAACTTCGATATGATGGTAGCCAGTTGTCGTCATTTTCTGAATTCTTTCAGCCGTCCGTCCACAAAATAGAGATAGGCTCCGCCGTCGTAGTACCAGTACTCGCGCATGCCCGCCTGGTCGGGCACATAGGCCGTGCGCTTGGGTGCGCCCAGCGCCAGCTGGCACTCCTGCTTGGTCATGTCGGCCACCACCTGGCTGTGCTGTATCAGCGCCCAGGTGGCGTCGGTGATGGCTGGATAGTTGATGTGTGGGTCGCTCAGCGCAAACATCGAGTCGAAATCGCGCTCGTGCATCGGTGCCCCTGGCTGCGACATCCACACGAAGGCTGAGTCGCGGCTGTCGGCCGTGGCGAAGGTCACCTTGAGCGGCAGCACCTTGTTGCCCGGCTCCACGCGGGTGATGGTCACGGGTACCATCTGCAGGCCCTGCCTCATCTCGCCGTCGGCCAGGTCGTACCAAATAGGGGTCTTCACATAGACTTTTCTTCCCACTATCTGCCGTGCCACGTGGTCCACCATGTCGAGGTCGACCAGCAGCGGAATGGAGTAGTTGCTGCCGATGGCGTCGATGGTGCGCGCGGTGTGGTAGACGAGCGTCAGGCTGTCGATGCTGAAGGTGGCGTCGACGGTGCGCTGTGCGGTGAGCGACGGCGACTCGGCAAGCCCGGAAAATGTGATCACGCGGCCCTGCAGGCAAAGCGAGTCGAGCCGTCCGTTGCTGTCGAAGAGCAGGCGCGCCTGGTTGTCGGTCACAAAGAAGCGCTTGCCCACTCGCCAGGCAGCCATCGAGTCGCGCCAGGCAGTGAGCGACACCGCTGGCTGGCGCGCTTCCATCTCGGTGATCACGCGCGCCACCTCCTTGTCGCTCACGCGGGCGGTGTTCTCCACACCGGTGAACATGCAGCCCGCTAGCGTAGCCGCCAGGCTCATCGCCATGGCACAATGGGTGAATCTGCTCATCTGGTTCAAAACAAAAGCGAGATGAACACCTCATCTCGCTCCTGGTAGTGAAACAGGGACTCGAACCCTGGTTTCCGCCGTGAGAGGGCGGCGTCC
>CAMVDK010000056.1 GCA_947166165.1 uncultured Porphyromonadaceae bacterium | reverse complement strand
TGCTCCCGGCAGCTCGAAGGGGGGGCAGCGACCGACAGTTGGCCCTCTGCGAGGCCCGGTGCCGTGTAGTGCCGCCATCCCCAGGCCGTCTCCGACGCTTGCGCCCTGAGGGTTCAGCTCAATTCAAGGCCGCTGGCCTTGTCTAGTTCTTCGAACTGAGTGGCTCTAAACACCAATCTATGGGTTTTGCTACACCCTGGGTTCCCGAGGCATCGAAAATCGTTTCGCACACGCACGCTCACTTCAACTTGCGCAGCAGGTGGCGGGCGGCGAAGCCGATGTGGCGCACCATGGTGGGCAGCGTGCCGTAATAGTGGCACATGATGCGGTAGCGCTCCTTGAGCGACGCCCGGTGGTGCTGCGTGGTGAGGCCGTCGGTCAAGAAACTGATGATGGGCTGCGGACCCGCGTAGGCATTGCGCTCGGAGCGTTGCAGCACACGGATGCACCAGTCGTAGTCGGCGCTGAAGCGGTACTGCAGGTCGTAGTGCGGCGCCAGGTCGCGGCGAGCCACAAAAGCCTGGTGGCACACGAGCATGCCCTGCTTGAAGCTCTGCGCAGTGAGCCGCTTGGGGGCGGTGAGGTGGCGCATTCCCACCACACGCCGGCTGGCATCGACGAGCTGCGTCTGGCCGTAAATCACCCCCGGACGGTCGGCCGCCAGGGCGGCCAGGCGGGCGAGTGTGTCGGGGGCGGCAAAAGCGTCGCCGGCATTCAGAAAGATGAGGTATTGCCCCAAGGCACGGTCGATGGACTTGTTCATGGCGTCGTAGATGCCCTTGTCGGGTTCGCTGAAGATGCGCGTGCCGTGGATGTCGGCCTGGCGCACAAGGTCGAGAGTGCCGTCGGTCGAAGCGCCGTCGATGACGAGGTACTCAAAATCGGGCCACGTCTGCTCGCGCACACTTGCGAGAGTGGGAGCGATGACGCCAGCGGCGTTCCAAGCGACGGTGACGACCGAAAAAAGCGGTTCCATAGTCAAAAGAATTCAAAGCGACGAAATCACATATCCCCCACTGTCGGTCGACCGCACCTTGAGGATGCGAAGTCCGTACCTGAGCGTGTAAGCCTCGCCGCTCATCGGTCCGCCGGCGCCGTTGAACACGTTGTAGCGCGAGCCGCAGGTGGGGCACACGGCCTCGAAATTCGACGCGTCGACACCCACGCTCACCTCGGGCCGGTTCTCCACCGGGCATGCGGCGTCGTAGGCCACCGGGCCATAGGTGTTGGTCGAGGCGTCGAAGCCCATCATCAGCAGCACGCCGCCATAGCCGGTGTAGGTGTTGGCGTTGTAGGGGAAATTGGAGGGTATCCGCTTGGCGCGGTCGAAGATGCGGTAGTCGCCCGCTCCCGACACGCCATACACGTTCCACAGCGCGAAGGTGCCCAGGTCGATGCGCACCATAGCCTGCGGCACCTCCTTGTTGTTCACGTTGTTGCAGCTGGCCAGCAGCAGTGCGGCCAGCAGTGCGATGCAAAGTATGCGTTTCATTGTCAATAATAACGAGCGACGGCGGGCAATTATTTTGCCATGGCGTCAAAAAGCGACGCACGGCCCTGTCATCTTCTCCGTGCAGCGCAGCGCCATAATTTTGAAAAAAATGGCCTGCATCCATTGCCAGTTATCAATAAATTTGTACCTTTGCAGCCGCAAACGCCGCCCTGATGGTGGAATGGTAGACACGAGGGACTTAAAATCCCTTGGCCATTGCGGCCGTGTGGGTTCGAGTCCCACTCTGGGCACGGTGGTGGACTGGCAATTGGACTTTATGGTCTGGTTGCCAGCCTTTTTTGTGCGTGAGCTGCGCATGGGCTTGGCGTGCCGACTGGCTATTGGCGTCGTGAAAGAAAAATCGGCCGTGGCTACGGTGGCCACGGCCGATGATGATGGTTGCTGCCTGAAGTGGGGCGCGTGGTTGCGCCCGGGTCAGGCGGCGGGCATGATTACTGGGCGAGCATGATGTTGATGACCTCGTTCATGTCGCTCACGTCGACTTGGCCTTCGCCATTGACGTTGGCGCGGGTGCCATAGACGCTGGCGTCAATCTTGCCGAGCATGATGTTGATGATGGCGTTGATGTCTTCGATGTCAACCTTGCCATTGCCATCCACGTCGCCACGTGGATAGACGGGTTCGGGCTGCTCGGGCACATAGGTGCTGCCCACGAGTCCGTAGGCCTCGACACCCTCGACGGCGAACTGCACGGGCGACACTTCGGCGGCGTCGGCGGGCTTGGCGGTGACGCACTTGATGCCGCTGTGGTGCAGCGGGTTGGCGGCGTCGACGGCCACGCTGTTGGGAATCGACTTGTCGTCGCTCGGGCTGGCGATGTAGCTCCAATACACGTGCTCGCCGTCGCTGTAGAACTGGGTCACGCCGGTGATTTCGTCGCCGTCACCCTCCTTGAGCACGGGGCTGTCGTCGAGCAGCACGGCGGTGCTCATGTCGGTGTCCATGTCCATGGCGTCGTTGGCAGCCACGGCGCTCATCGGCAGGCGGTACACGCCCGGCACGTCGTTGCGGCCGGCAGCGGTGCTCTTCTGCAGGAAGAAGTAGATGTAGCCGTTGGCCTGGTCCACATAGAACTGGGTCATCTGCACGTAGGGCAGGATAGCCTTGAACGGGTCGGTGCCGCCGGTCGAAGCCACGTCGGGGGTGAAGTCGCTCTTGCGGAAGCGGAAGATGCCGAAGCCGTTGAATTTCTTACCCATCCAGTAGGTGTCGCCAATCTTGTAGAAGCCGCAACCAATGCCGCCGTACATCCAGCCGGCGGTGCCGTTGGGATAGTAGCTCAGCCAGTTGTTCTGCACCAGGAAGGGCTGCGAACCGTAGAGACCCACGGTGTCGGCGCTCATCTCGTGCACACCCACGTTGCGGTCGGCGATGTAGATTTTGCCCTCGTCGGCGCCAATCGACAGCGAGAACGGATCCTCGAAGGCCTTGTAGCCCACGTTGTTGAGTACGGTCACGCGGTAGAAGATGCCGTCGGTGTTGTTCACGTAGAACACCTCGCCGTCGCCGCCGTTGGCCTGGGCGTTGGCATCCTGATAGCGGAAGTTCTGTCCGGCCACACCCACATAGATGCGGTTCTTGTAGCTGTCGAGGTTGAAGGCGTGGGCACCGGTGCTGAACTCGGTGTCGATGATGTCGCCATTCTCATCCTTGTACATCAGCTTGCCGTCCTTGGTGGCGAAGTAGAGGCCGCTGGGGCAGCCGAAGGCTGCGCTGGTGCCGCTGATGGTGGGGTCGCCCACAATGTTCAGGTAGTTCCACTGGCTGGCGGCGCGATAGGCGTCGACTGCGGTGGCGGCCACCTTGCACTCCACATTGTTCTGGCCGGGGTTGAACACGCCAGCGGCCAGCACGGGGGTGTTGACGTTGAGCACGCGCAGGCTCTCGATTGTGGCGGGCACCGAGCCCGGCTCCATGTAGTTCACGTTGCTCGGAATCTCCATGTTCTTCAGCGCCGTGCAGCCGTTGAAGGCGTTCATCATGATGTTGGTGGCGGTGGCAGGCAGCGTGAGGTCGGCCAGCTTGGTGCAGCCGTTGGCCACGGCCTGGGGAATCTCGTTGCGGCCATCCTCAAACGCCAGGCTCTCGATGGCTGCCTTGTTGAACAGGTTGTAGCCCACGTTCACGTTGGCTTTGAGCTCGAAGTTGACCACCTTGCTGTTGGCAAAGCCGTAGTTGCCCACGCTTGTCAGGGCGGGCAGGTTGATGGTGGTGAACGGCGAGTAGGCCAGGCCGTAGTTGTCGACGGTCTGAATGTTGGCGTTGTCGAGCGTGGTGCCGATGTCGCCCTTGTGGGCGGTGACCAGCAGGCGGGTGCCAGCCAGGTTGGTGAGCAGGCCGTTCTCCACCTTGAAGCTCTCGTTGCCGTCGGCCACGGTGATGGCGGCCAGCGTGGTGATGGGTGCAAAGGCGGCGTTGCCGATGGTGGTCACCGTGGCGGGAATGGCGATGCTGGTGACCTTGGCGCTGGCGAATGCCTGCGAGCCGATGCTCTGCAGACCGTCGTTGAACGTCAGCTCGCCGGTCAAGCCGGTGCTCTGGAAGGCCTGGGCGCCGATGCTGGTCAGCGTGGCGGGGAATTCAACAGCCGTCAGCGCCGAGCAGCCCTGGAAGGCACCGTCGCCGATGCTCGTGGTGGCATTGCCGAAGTTCACGCTTGTCATGGCCGAGCAGCCATTGAACACGTTGGCCTCGACAGTGGTCACTGCGTCGGGGAAGGTGAAGCTCAGCAGCGAAGCGCAAGCCTTGAAGGCGTTGTTGCCGATGGCGTTCACCAGATTGCCCTCCATGAAGTTGACCTGCTGCAGCGATGTGCAGCCCTGAAACATCGTGGCGGTGATGGTGGTGAACTGTCCGCCCAGCGTCAGGGTGCGCAGCGCCGTCAGGTTGTGGAAGGGCTGCAGGTTGTTGGCGTCGGTTTCGCGGGCGGCCACGTTGCGCAGGATGGTGATTTCCTCGATGCTCTTGTCGGCCACGCGGTCGGCGGCTGCCTTGCCGTAGGCGTCGAAGTTCATGA
Source organism: uncultured Porphyromonadaceae bacterium (assembly GCA_947166165.1). Taxonomy (GTDB): domain Bacteria; phylum Bacteroidota; class Bacteroidia; order Bacteroidales; family Muribaculaceae; genus Sodaliphilus. Next base: position 9,331 of record CAMVDK010000056.1, on the reverse strand, counting down.
TGAACGTGTTGGGGCTCTCGGGGAAGATGAGGCGCTTCAGGTTGCTCATGCCGGCCAGGTCGTCACCCACCATGGGGCCGTTCCAGGCGGCAGGCACCGTGAACTCCTCCAAGCCAGTGCAGCCAGCCAGGGCTCCCGTGCCGATGGTGCTGGCCGTGTTGGGGATGGGGCTCACCGTCAGCGAGATGCAGTTCTTGAAACTCGAGCGGCCGATGGTCACGCACGTTTCGGGCAGAACCAGCGACGTCAGGTCGCGGCAGTCGAGGAAGGCGTTGGCGGCGGTTGCCGTCACCTTGTAGTCCACGCCCCCGTAGCTGACGAACTCGGGAATCACAATGTCGCCCTCGTAGTAGATGGTGTCGTGGTCGGTCTTGTTGATGGTGTAGCGAGCCACCGTGGCCACATTCTCTTTGGTGACGCGGTCCACACTTGTGGTGTAGTTGATGCCGTCCACCGTGATGCTTGCGCCCCATGCGCCTAGAGCCATCAAGCCTGCGGCTCCAAGCACCAAATGGCGCAACCATGAATGAGTAGATTTCTTGTTCATAGTGGTTGGAATTTTTAATGAAATAATTTATTGTTTGGTTTGTTAGGATGTCGAGTCGCTCTGGTTGCGGTTCGCTGTCGCGGCGGTGCCCGTCGGGCCGGCTCCAGGGGGTGTCGGGGCAGGGCAGAGCGTGCCGCGCGCGTCATGCAACCGACAAATTTACACACAATATTTCACATGGCCGCACAATGGCAAGTGAAAAAACGTGAAACGCGGTTTTTGGGCTATCCAAAAAGGTGGGAGGGCCATCCCCCATCTGGCTGGGTGAAGAGTCCTCCCGATGTGTGGTGAACGCTGGCGGTGCGTGCCTACGCTCGGCCTTGCGCGCTCACGTGAATGCGTTGCGAATCACAGTTTGCTGTTCAGCTCGGCGCCGGCCTTGAACTTGATCACCTTCTTGGCGGGGATTTCGATGGCCTCCTTGGTGCGGGGGTTGCGGCCCGTGTGGGCGGGGTTCTCTTTCACCGAGAACGTGCCGAAACCAATCAGCGTAACCTTCTCACCGTTCTTGAGATTCTCGCCAATGGCTTTCAGTGTGGCTTCGAGCGCGTCTTTTGCTTGAGCTTTCGTCAACTTGGCCTCAACGGCGATGGCATTCACTAAGTCTGTCTTATTCATAATTCGTTGGTTTTAAGTTATTGATTAATTGAGAGATTTGTTTCGTGGGGGCAAATATAAGCAAAAGTCGCGTGATTCCAAAAATATTTCCCAAAAAAATGCGTTTTTCTCTAAAAAAACTATCTTTGATGGCCTTTTGCGTGACGTTTAGCGACTTTTTGCGTACTTTTGTGCCCCGAAACGAAAATCAGAAATTAACCGCCGATTATATTGAATTTTTATGAATAACAGAGGCTCTTTCATTGACTCTATCCCTCCGGTGACGCGGCATCTGCTCATCATCAACCTGCTCATGTGGCTGGCCACGGTGGTGCTTCAGCGCACCGGCCGGCTCGACCTGGTGCAGTATCTGGGTCTGCACTTTTGGCAGGCCGGGCTGTTCAACCCGGTGCAAGTGTTCACCTATATGTTCATGCACGACCCGTCGAGCTTCGCCCACGTGTTCTTCAATATGTTCTCGCTTTGGATGTTCGGCACCACGCTCGAGCGTGTGCTGGGCGCCAAGCGCTACATCTTTTATTATGTGAGCTGCGGCCTGGGGGCGGCGCTCATCCAGGAGGTCACATGGCAACTCACGTGGCACGACTCGATGGTGCAGACGCTGGCACAGTTGAACCAAATGACGCCGGCGCAGGTGGTCGAGGCGCTCAACGCGGGCAATGTGGTGCCCGGACTGGTGGAGCAGTACCAGAACTCGATGGTGACCATTGGCGCGTCGGGCGCGGTGTTCGGCATCCTGCTGGCTTTCGGCATGATTTTCCCCAACATGAAGATGTACATCATTCCGTTCCCCTTCCCCATCAAGGCGAAGTGGATGGTGATTGGCTACGGTGCCGTGGAGCTGTTCTTCGGTCTGCATGGCGTGATGAGCGGCGTGGCGCATTTTGCCCACCTGGGCGGCATGATTGCCGGATTCTTCATCATTCTCTATTGGAAACGCACGGGCGCGATAGGAGGTGGCAATGGCTATTATTGACGACATCAGGCGGCACTACCGCCAGGGGGGCATGCTGCTCAGGCTGGTGTATATCAACATCGGCGTGTTTGTGTTGCTCAAAGCCGTGGCGCTGGTGGCCTGGCTGCTCAACGTGGGCGACCCGCAGACGATGCTCTGGGTCGACGTGCCTTCGCGGCTCGACTTGCTGGCCACGAGGCCGTGGACGCTCATCACCTACTGCTTTGTGCACTACGAGCTGCTCCACATCTTGTTCAACATGCTGTGGCTCTACTGGATGGGCCGCATCTTTCTCGAGTATTTCACTCCCAAGCAGCTGTCGGGGCTTTACATCATAGGTGGCCTGGGCGGCGCGGTGCTCTATGTGGTGGCCTACAATGTGCTGCCCGTGCTTGCCGGCCAGCATGGATATCTGATGGGGGCCTCGGCGTCGGTGATTGCCATTGTGGTGGCCGTGGCCGTCTTTGCCCCCGACTACAAGATCGGGCTGCTCTTCCTGGGGCAGGTGGCCCTCAAGTGGGTGGCGCTGGTGATGGTGCTGCTCTCGGTGGTGGGCATCGGCGAGGCTAACACCGGTGGCAACATCGCCCATGTGGGCGGCGCGCTGATGGGATTGTGGTTCGCCCTGGCCATACGGCGCGGGCGCGACATCACCGCTTGGCTCAACCGCTCGCTCGACTGGCTGGCGAGCTTCGTGCGCCGCGGGCCGCGGAGGGATGGCAGCCCGGTGGGGCAGCCGGTGGGCGGAACGGCCTATCGTGGAGGCAATAACCATCGCTCGGGCCGGCATGCCACGGCCGAGCCCACCGAGGCCGAGCTCGACCAGGTGCTCGACAAAATACGCCGCTCGGGTTATGCTTCGCTCACCGACCGCGAGCGCGACATTCTGTTCCGCGCCTCGAGGCGCTGACCTAAGCTCACAGTGACCGCGAGCAACGCAAGCCGTAGAATAAATGAAGGTGGTGAAATGAAAAAGTCAAAGCATCCGTCCCCCCTGAGCGGTAGCATCGCACAGGTGCTGAGGCGCACCCTGGGGATTGCTGTGTGGGTGGTCGCCCTTGCCGTTGCGTTGTGGACGCTGGTGGCCGGATGGGGCGGCCGCGTCGACCCCCGCTCGTGGTGGCTCCCGGCCGTGACCGTGCTGTCGTATCCGCTGGCGGTTTTGGCCGCCGGAGTGCTGGCCGCCGTGCTCGCCCTGGCTCGGCGCTGGTGCCCCATGGCCGTGGTGCTGGCGGCGCTGCTGGCCACTTGGCCGGCGCTGCGCGTGAATGTGCCGGTGAACGTGGGCCGAAGCGCGGCGGCCGCATCGACCTCCGACACCTTCACACTGCTCACCTACAACGTGCAGGGCTTCGGTGGTGACGCCGACAGCCTGAACGCCACCATGCGCTACATCCTCGACACCGATGCCGACCTGGTGCTGCTGCAAGAGGCCGCGCTGGGGCCGAAGGACTTCACCGACCTGCCCTCGGTGGCGCCGATGCGCGGCGAAATCAACCGCCGTTATCCCTATCACTCGCATGGCTACCACGACCTCATCATCCTCTCGCGCTGGCCCTACACCGTGCTGCGCGACACCACGCTCCGCCAGGGCTTCGGCTCGCCCGACAATATCAGCCGCGAGTACCACTTCTATGCCAAAGCCTTCGACATCCAAATGCCCGGCCGGCAGCTGCGCGTGGTGAACGTGCACATGCAGTCAATCGGGCTTACCGACTCCGACAAGCAGGTCTACCACGATGTGACCCGGGCGCGGGGCATGTCCGACCGCAAACACTTGAAGCAGGTCAAGACCTCGCTGCTCGACAAGCTGGCCGGAGCCTTTCGCCGACGTGCCGCCGAAGCCCATCAGCTGCGCGCCATTCTAGACGAATGCCCGGGCAACCTGGTGGTGTGTGGCGACTTCAACGACGTGCCGGCCAGCTACGCCTACCGGACCGTGCGCGGCAGCGACCTGCGCGATGCCTGGGCCGATGCCGCCTTCGGACCCACCTATACCTACAACCGCGACCTGATGCTGTTCAAAATCGACCACGTCCTCTACCGTGGCGCTCTGCATGCCGTCGACATCGCTCGCCACAAAGCCGGGAGCAGCGACCATTATCCGCAGCGGGTCACCTTCGGCTGGACCGAGCAGCCCGCCGAGCCATGAAACGTCTGCTGCGCAACCTGCCTGCCGCGCTGCTGGTGGCCGCATTGCTCTGTTCGGCCTGGGGCGGATGCCTCGAACCGACGCGGGTTCCTGTGGTGGTGCCGATGAGCGTGATGGCCTTCCCCGCGCTGGCCGCGCTGGCCGCCTTGTGGGGCGTGACGGCGGCGCTGATGCGCCGCTGGCGCACGGCGACCGTGATGGCGGTGGCGCTGCTCGCGTGCGCTCCCATGCTGCGCATCACGCTGCCGCTGAATCTGCACCGCGCTCCGCACCACGGGGCCGAGGTCACATTGCTCACGCTCAACACCGCCTATTTCGAGCAGCACCCCGAGGTGCCGCCCAATGCCACATTGCAATACATCCTCGACAGCGGGGCCGACGTGGTGGCACTGCAGGAAGTGGCGCACGACGGCTGGGGAACGCCCTTCGAGGTGTCAAATGCCTCCATCGGTGCCGAACAGCGGGCGCGGCTCGACTCTATCTATCCCTACCGCACCCACGACAACGACGACGTGGGGCTCATGTCGCGCTATCCATTCACACGGGTGGAAGTGGCGCGGCCGCTGGTGGGCTTCGACATGGTGGACTACTATGTGGCCATGGAGCACCACTTTGCCGTGGCCTACGATGTGCACCTTCCGCAAGGCCGGCAGCTGCGTGTGCTGGTGGTGCACCTGCGGTCGTGGAATTTCTCGCGGCGGCAGCGCACCCTGCTCGGCGGCGCGCTGGCCGGCGAACCCGACGCCATGCCCGGCACGAGGGCCTTCGGACTCACCACCTGCCAGCTCATCGAGCGCGCCTACGCCAGCCGCTCCGGCGAGGCAAGGGCCGTGAGGCAGGCTGTGGACAGCGGACCGGCCAACGTGGTGGTGTGTGGTGACTTCAACGACGTGGCTGGCAGCTGGGCCTACCGCACCGTGCGCGGCGGCGACTTGCGCGACGCCTGGGCCGACGCCGGGCGGGGCTACGGACACACCTTCAACCGCTACCGCTACTGGCTGCGCATCGACCACATCCTCTACCGCGGGCAGATGGATGTGGCCGGCATCTGCCGCGACAAAGCCGCGGCAAGCGACCACTATCCGCAAGTGGTCACCTTCGTGCTCCCGTAAGGGGTGGGGGAGAGAGGCGGCGTGTTTATTTACAGGGATGTCCCCTCGGGCATGAACCGGCGCACGTGGCTCACTTTGAACACCCAGCAGGTGTTGCGTTCCAGCTGACTCTTGAGCGGCGTCATGCCGGTGGTGTCGACAGCGTCGCGGCCCATGGTGAGGATGCCGTACACCTTCCCGTCGCGCATCACGGGGCATCCGCTCGAGCCGTGGGTGATGCGGTCGACGGTGGCGATGCGCAGGTAGCCCTGCTCGTCGGGTTCCTTGAGCACGAGGCAGCGGGTCGACACTTGCAGCAGCCCCTCGGGTTTCCATTGCCAGCAGAGCACGTCCAGCTCATCGTCGGGTTCGGCGTCGTGGTCCGACAGGCTCAGCGGGCTGCGGAGGCCTGGAATAGGGTAGAGCGCCACATCGTAGCCCAACTGGTCGCTTGCCGGCAGCTGACGCGGAATCCACATCAGGTGCTCGAGCGGGTGCCAGTCGCCGCCGTTGCGCACATAGTAGGTGTTGGGGCTGGTGAGCACATGGCCGGCGGTCACCAGGTAGCCGCCAATGCAGAATGCCGTGCCGGCAAACGAACGCTCGTCGCCAGGGCGACGGAACAGAGGCATCACATAGCTGTTCACTTCCATGGGGCTGCATGATTTTTGGGGTTACGCTCTGAGTGTAGCAAAAAGCGTTCCGAATGCGCCACACGGGGCACAACCAAAGTCGGCCCCCTGGGGCAGAGGGCCGCACTTGGCTCGTTATGTGGTCACTTTGTCAGCCGTCGTAGCGCTTTGCCACCACATTCCAGTCGATAATCTGCCATAATGCTGCCAGATGGTCGGGCCGGCGGTTCTGGTAGTCGAGATAGTAGGCATGCTCCCACACGTCCATGGTCATCAAAGGCCGCAGGCCGTGCACCACCGGATTGCTGGCTCCCGGCTCCTGGGTGATCACCAGCCGGCCGTCAGCATCGACCGAGAGCCACACCCATCCCGAGCCGAAGAGGCCCGCACCGGCCTTGACAAAGGCCTCCTGAAATGCGGCAAACGAGCCGAAGGCCGCGTCGATGGTCTCGGCCAGCGCGCCCATGGGGCGGTTGTCGGCTTTCGGAGCGGCAAACTGGCCGAAGTAGAGGTTGTGGTTCAGCAGTTGTCCGGCGTTGTTGAACAGTGGCCCCGAAGCCTTGGTCACCACCTCTTCGAGCGGCAGGCCTTCCATGCCGCTGCCCGGCAGCAGGGCGTTGAGGTTGTTCACATAGCCGGCAAGGTGCTTGCCGTGGTGCAGGCCCAGCGTGGCGGCGCTGATGACCGGCTCCAGCGCATCGGCAGAGTAGGGCAGGGCCATCAATTCAAATTTCCCGTTCAAGGGCATCGTCTTTTCCATAATAGTCGGTTTTTGAAGGTTGACTTTGCAAAAATACTGATAAAATTCACAAACGCCCAATTATTTTTGCAAAAAAACGAAAAAGCGGCTATCTTTGCAATCGCATTTACACATTAACCCCTTAACGCGATTCAAAATCATGAAGAAGTATGAATGCGCCCCTTGTGGCTACGTTTACGACCCCGAAGTGGGCGACCCCGACAACGGAATTGCTCCCGGCACGGCTTTCGAAGACCTGCCCGATGATTGGACTTGCCCGCTGTGCGGCGTGGGCAAGGACATGTTCTCGCCCGTCGAGGGCTGAGCATTCCGGTCGCGGCTTTCCGCCGCGGCGCATCCACGCTCGGTGCCGCCCAGGCATCGCTGGCCAAACGGCCCGGTATGTTGTATAACATATCGGGCTTTTGCGTCAATCGATGCGGCTGTGTGCGTTTTTTTTTGTAACTTTGCGCGCTGAAAAGCAAATGAGTACTGAAAACCATAAGCTAACTATATTAACCGACATGACTATCAAGAATTTTGACGATCTGATCAAGCATCTCGTTGAGCGGGGTGTGCGCAAGCGTGTTGCAGTAGTGTGGGCTTCCGACGAGTCGACTCAGGAGGCCGTGACCCGTGCCCTGAAAGAGGGTTTCGTCGATGCCATCTTCGTGGGCTGCAAAGAGCAGCTCGAGGCCCTCGAGGCGCTCAAGCCCTACAAGGACCACATCAGCTACGTCGACACCGCCGACCGCGACGAGGCCGCCAAGCTCGCTGTGGCGCTCGTGCGCGAGGGCAAGGCCGACATTCTGATGAAAGGCCTCATCAACACCGACAACCTGCTGCACGCTGTGCTCAACAAGGAGACCGGCATCCTGCCGCGCGGCAATGTGCTCACCCATGTGACCACCGCCCAGATTCCGGGCTACGACCGCCTGCTGCTCTTCACCGATGCCGCCGTCATCCCCTATCCCACCCACGAGCAGCGCATCCAGCAGGTGCGCTACATCACCGCCATGTGCCGCGCCCTGGGCGTGGCCGAGCCTAAGGTGTCGCTCATCCACTGCAGCGAGAAGGTGCAGGAAAAGTTCTTCCCCTTCACCGTGGGCTACAAGGAGATTGCACAAATGGCGCAGAACGGCGAGTTCGGGCCTTGCATCGTCGACGGACCGCTCGACATCAAGACCTCCTGCAACCTCCACAGCATGGAGACCAAGGGCATCAACTCGCCCATCCATGGCGAGGCCGACGCCGTGATTTTCCCCGACATCGAGGCTGGCAACGTGTTCTACAAGACGCTCACCTGCTTCACCGGCACCGAGACAGCCGGCATCCTGCAAGGCACCATGGCTCCCGTGGTCACCCCGTCGCGAAGCGACAGCGGACCCTGCAAGTTCTTCAGCCTCGCAGTGGCTGCTTTGTGAAAACAGCTATCATTCACTGAAAATCGAATCCAATCATGCAGATATTAGTCATCAATCCCGGGTCGACTTCGACCAAAATCGCCGTCTACAACGACGAGAAGTGTGTGTTCAAGAAAGGTCTCAACCACTCGGTGGAGGAGCTGGCTCCCTATAAGGCCGTGGTCGAGCAGCACGAGTTCCGCAAGAACCTCATCGTCAAGGAGCTCGAGGCAGCCGGCATCGCCATCAAGTTCGACGCCGTGGTGGCCCGTGGCGGACTGCTCAAGCCCATTCCCGGCGGCACCTACCGTGTCAACGACCAGATGATCAACGACGTGCACACCAGCGAGCATCACCATGCCAGCGACCTGGGCTGCATCATTGCCCGCGAGATTGCCAAGACCATCGACGGCTGCGACGCGTTCATCGCCGACCCCGTCGTTGTCGACGAACTCGACGACCACGCCCGCGTGTGCGGCTCGCCGCTCATGCAGCGCGTCAGCATCTGGCACCCGCTCAACCAGCGCGCCATCGCACGCCGCTATGCCAAGGAGCACGGCACCCGCTATGAGGACCTGAACCTCATCGTGTGCCACCTCGGCGGCGGAGTGTCGGTTGCCGCCCACGACCACGGCCGTGGCGTGGACGTGAACAACGCCCTCGACGGCGAAGGCCCCATCGCTCCCGAGCGGGCCGGCACGCTGCCCGCAAGCAGCCTCGTCCGCCTGTGCTACAGCGGCAAGTACACCCTCGAGCAGACCCTCAAGATGCTCAGCGGCAACGCCGGTCTGGCTGCCCTCATCGGCACCAACGACATGCGCGAGGTGGAACGCGCCATCAACGAGGACCACAACGAGAAGTATAAATTCTATGTCGATGCCATGATCTACTCCATCGCCAAGAGCATCTGCGCCCTCGGCGCATACTTCTGCGGCAAGGTCGACGCCATCATCCTGACCGGCGGCATGGCCTACTGGCCCTATCTGCGCGACGAAATCAAGCGCCGCGTGGAGTGGGTGGCTCCTGTCCACGTCTATCCCGGCGAGGACGAGCTCGAGGCACTGGCAGGCAATGCCCTGGCCGTGCTCCGTGGCGAGCAAGAAGCCAAGGAATACAAGTGATTCCCATCGCATAGAGCCCTGCGAGCAAGCGCTTAGCCGCTCTTGAGGGCCGATCAAGCCACTCAGAGCCGCA
>CAMVDK010000055.1 GCA_947166165.1 uncultured Porphyromonadaceae bacterium | reverse complement strand
GCGGGGCTCGCGGACTGGCTCATATCGGAGCCATCGACGAACTGCTGCGGCAGGTCGACACCATCGTGCATCCCGCCGTCAAGGCCGATATCGGCCGCTGGGCCGGCGCGCTGGCCAGCCAGGGCGAGCCATTCGCATTCGTCGAGACAGCCTTGCTCGAGCAGAGCGGACTCGCCGACATGGCCGCGCAAATATGGCTTGTCGACGCGCCGGTGCCAGTGCGCATCGAGCGCGTGGTGAAGCGCAGCGCGCTCACCCCGGAGCAAGTGGAGCAGCGCATCCAGGCGCAGACCATCATCGCCCCCGGCGCAGCATCGGCTGTCATCACCAACGACGGCGTCGCACCGCTCATCCCGCAAGTAGTCGCGCTCATCGAGCAAACAACCAAAGCCCAGCGCTCATGAATCCGTTGGGCTCATATAAAATCGAACTGAACTGAAAAAGATCAATAATTCAACAACAATGCTTAAAAAGATCCTCAACATCACAGGCCGCTCCGGCCTTTTCGAATTGAAAACCTACGGTAAAAACATGGTCATCGTCGAAAGCCTGGTCGACCACAAGCGCGTACCCGCCTATTCGCGCGACAAGATTGTCTCGCTAGGCGACATCGCCATCTACACAACAGCCGACGATGTGCCCCTGGCACAGGTGCTGGAGAGCATCAGGCTCAAGTACAACGGCCAGCCACCCGACAAAGCGCAGCTCAAGACCAATGAGCAAATCGACGCTTTCTTCGCCGAGGTGCTGCCCAACTACGACGCCGACCGCGTCTACCGCACCGACATAAAGAAAATCATCAACTGGTACAACATCCTCGTCGAAGCCGGCTACAAGCAGTTCGTAGAACCCGAGGCAGAGGGCGAGGCGGAGGCCGAAGCTGCCGGCGAGCCTAAAAACGAACCAGAGCAATGACACTTCGCGCCTTCACCTCGACGAAGGCGCGTTCATTCATCACGCGCTGCCTGCTCCTGCTGCTCATGGCGGGAGCAGCCACCGCGTGCCACAAATCAGCTTCAACCAAGCACCACCGCGACTATGGCCGCGAAGCCCGCTCGCCACGCGACACCGGCGACGGGCAGCACTCCCCCACCCGCCGCGACTGGGCCACACTGCAAGTGCCACTGCAGCCCTCCGACAACCAGCAGCTCTACCGCGAGCTGCAGTCGTGGCTCGGAACGCCCTATCAATATGCCGCCAGCGCCAAAGGCCAGGGCACCGACTGCTCAGGAATGGTGATGACGGTCTACAAAACCGTCTACGGCAAAGCCATCGAGCGCAACTCGGCTCGCATCTACGAGAAGAACTGCGCCTCCATTGACCGCGACAAGCTCAACGAGGGCGACCTCGTCTTCTTTTGCGGAAAGACGCCGGGACGCATCACGCATGTGGGCATCTACCTCAAGGACGGTTATTTCGTCCACACCTCATCGTCGAGAGGCGTGATGGTGAGCAACCTTGCCGACACCTACTGGAACGCGCACTATCAGTGCGCCGGCAAGGTGAAATGAAGCCAGCCAACCATCACTGGTTTATCCAATAGAAATCCGGCGCTGGGCACCGGCTTTCGCGTCATCTACCGGCAAAGCCGATGCTTGCCACTTGCTTCTGGTCGAGATGCTCGTCTCGGCAGTAGCCGTCGAGCCGCTGGAGCAGGTCGGCGGCAGGGCCGTGCAGGATGGTGGCCACGGTGTGACGCCGCGACACATTCTCGATTTGTCCGCCACTGAGCTGGTAGCGCTTGGCGAGCGTGAGCGCGTCGGCGTCGCCAAGGTCGGGAATCATCTGGCGCATGATGCGAGCGCGCACCTTGGCATCGGGGTGCTCGAAATGGATTTTGTACAGAAAACGGCGCTCGAAAGCGGTGTCGAAGTTGTCGGCAAGGTTGGTGGTGGCGATGAGGATGCCATCGAGCTTCTCGATTTCCTGCAAGATGATGTTCTGGATGGCGTTCTCCATCTTGTCTACAGCATTCTCAGCCCCTTCTTTGCGCTTGCCGATGATGGCATCGGCCTCGTTGAAGAGCAGGATGGGAGCCAGTGCGCTCTTGCCTACCACGTCGCGGTAACGCTCGAAGACAGCCTTGATGTTCTTCTCGCTGTCGCCCACCCATTTGCTCTTGATTTCAGGCACGTCGACGGTCATGATCGGCCGCCCTGTGCGGCGTGCAAGCTGGTAGACAGTCTCGGTCTTGCCCGTGCCGGGAGCGCCGTAGAAGAGGCAGGCAAAGCCGCCTCGCAGGCCGTGCTGGTGCAAACGGTCGACGATTTCGCCAAACTGCTTGGGCTGGAGTAGCTGCTCGAGCTCGTCGACGCGCTCCTGCACCTTCTGGCCGAAGAAGAGCGTCTTGGCGGTGAGCGATTCGGGCTTGACCAGGTTGGCGATGGCCGGCTCGCAGGTGCGTATGTTGAGCTCGGACAGAAGGTCGGCCTTGGCTTTCTCCGTCAGCTTGTAGGTGTTAGTGTCGGCCAAGCCGTTGTCGTTGCGCCACTCCACAAGCTCGAGCTGCATCAAGTTGTGTTCGCCGCTACGCAGCTCGCTCAGCGTGTTGATGGCCTCGCGACGGGTGTTGATCACACACTCCAGGTCGCGAATGCCGATGCGCTCATCATCGTTGTTGACCAGCAAGTGGCAGAACATGAGCAGCAGCAAGCAATCGCGGTAATTCAGTCCAAGCTCCTGCACGCGCTTTGCGAAGTGCATCTGCTGGTTGTCGGCAATCACCATGGCCACTTCATCGGCCAGCTGCGCGGGTGTGATGCTGTCGTTGTTCAGGTCGCTGACCCACACGCGCATCTGCTCGAAGAAATCGGCGCACGTGAGGCCGGTGAGCCGAGGCAACTCATAGACCTGGTTGCGCTTCAGGCAGCGGATAAACTGCGGGTTGATGTAGAAATCATCGGCTTCACGGGCATTGTTGTATAAAATCAGCTTCCGGCGCACAAGAGCGTCGATGTCGTCGGCATAGCGCAGAACGGCGATGTGGCCGATGTCGATGTGGCGCGCGATGTCGTCGAAATCGAGGTGGCGCGGGCCGCGCTCCAAGCATATGCACAGCAGCGCCGCCTGCATCGTGGTGATGCCATAGCTGGTGGCCAGGAAGTTGAGTTCCGTGCGTGCTTTAGTGAAAAACTTGGCGCTCAGCTTGGAATCATTGCTGAGTTCAGCCACTCGCTCGATGGCGTTGAGCAGAGTGAGCGGCGACTTGGTGGCACGCTTGCGTGCGCTGGTGGTAGACTGCTTTTCCATGTGTGATTTTGATGATTAATAGGTTCTTAGATGATTGTTTTGCGAATGAGCAGGGGTGAAGCCAAGCTCAGCTCGCTGAATATAAATAATAAAAAGGGCGTAAAAATTAAAAGGAACAGTGTGTTTTTTAAAGGTGAGTTCTATAAATTGCAAAAAAGTAATGAATGGTTTTGGCCGCCTTGGGTTGCTTGCTGGCATCTTTTGTCTCAACTGCTTGAACCGTAGCCCGCTACTGCTTCGCGCAGCTTGAGCCAAAACCTGCTCAGCAATCAAGCCCAATTCGGCTCAAGCAATTTATAGAACCCACCAAAAAAAGATCTTCCGATTTTTTTTGCAAAGGTACAACAAAGTTGTGCAATATCGAGGCATAGGCCTCACCTTAAATGTTAAAAAACTTAAATTTCCAGTTAGAGCAGACAAATCTGACGCTTTAGCTGCCCAACGACGAGCGGCTCGACAGGTGAAGACATAGCCAATAAGCTGAAGAAATCCACATAACAGAAAATGTTTCACCAGCTGAATTCACAAACAAATAATGCCTCAGCACCTTCTATTATTCCACGTTGAAGAATTTTATACTGATTTAAGTTCTTTGATTTCCTGGTAATCCATCCAACCCAAAATGGGCAAATATGGTATCTTAGTTAGTCCCACCTTCAACTCCAACAAGATATACGGTTTTGCCGTCATCGGTAGGCTGTTTTAAAAGTCTGTAATTTGTTAAACTAAAGTGCTGCGGAATTGAGGCGTTATAAGAAAACCTCTGTCGAGCAGGAACTCTCCGACGAGGCAGTATGGGAGGAACTCTACTGCGACCACGTCGGCAGGATGCTTGAAAACGATACTGCGGCAAGGCAGGTGTTCCGTGACATCGAAGACAAGACCACTGCGCAGAAAATATATCTGCGTCTGATGGACTTCATCGACAATATGCTCAACAAGATAGGTTTCGGCCGGTCATTCTACACCGACCGACGCGATGCCCTCACCAAAATCTTCAACGAGATTTACGGCGTTGACAAGAAGGCTGAAACCGAACGCAGCTCCCCAATACTCACAGATGAAGATGTCAAGGAGGAGCCAACAGCCGAGCAACCCCAGCGCGTCTACAACGGACGGCCTGCCGACATCGACGACACCTTCGGCAAACAACCCACCCCCAAAGCCGAAACCGAGCCGACCGCACCTCCTGCTCCCACCACCGAGCAGCAAGTGCGCTCTATCGTCGACGAGCTCTACAAGGGGGCAAGCGAGGCCGACAAGCAGAGCCTCATCGACGATGTGATGGCCGACCCGCGCGATGCCGAGGCCAAGCTCGCCGACCTCAAAGAGATGCTCGCCAACGACGGCACCAACGACACCCCCTCCTTCAGCCTCACCCCGGAGGAAGAACTTGAAACCGACGCAGAGCGCAGGCTCGCCGACCCAAATGCCAGCACCTTTGAAAAGATGGCCGCTAACGCCGTACTGCGCGCACATGCCCTCCGCGGCAACGGCACTCCCAAGTTCTCCGTCAACCCCGACAAAGAGGTTGGAAACGTAGTGGTGGATAGTAGTCGCGATAAACTCCCGATGAGTCGCACAGAGGCAATCACCATGCTCGATAGCATGACGCAACCATTTCACAACAACGACCAAGATGTGGATATATTCGTGAGCCATCGCGATGCCGACCATTCAATGAGTTACCGGAACATAGACCAGATAAAAGTCATTGGCGCGTATGGCGACCTAATCGCTAATGCCGTGAAAATCGGCGAGGCTCCAGTGAAAGAAAAAGTAAAAGATTCTGTAAAAGCAGTTCATATATACTATTGCCCAATCAATATAGACGGGAAACAATACTCTGCTAGAATGGTTGTCCGTGAATACTATCAAGGCAAGTACATCGTTGATGAATTGCATTTATACAACACTCAACTCAGAAAAGAAAAAACTGACGCAATACACGCTCAACCACAAAACGGGTCTCCCAATGTTCTCACGCCAGTTAAATCTCGCTACAAAATTAGTGAATTAATCCATTCCACGCAAGAAGAAGACCTAAAATTACTCGGAATCGGTAGGGATGAGCCCAAATTCTCCCTCTCCCGCGACGACGACCGGCCCACCTTCTACTCCAACGCCGCCCACGCCGTCGAGGCCGTGAAGCAGAACAAGGCCACCGCAGAGCAGTGGAAAGCCATGCTCACCAAGGCCGGCGGCATCAAGGCCGGCGAGGACAAGTGGATGGGACTCTCCCAGTGGCTCGACGAAAACAAGGGCAAACCGCTCATCAAGGCTTCGATGGTCGAAGGCTACGAACGTGTGAACGGATTGCTCGGCAACGAACTTGGCGAGAGCTCCAGCCCGCCACATTCCTCCTTGCTTTTCCACAATTCGTTTAACTCGGCAAAAGAGATTTTGCCGTAACGATTGATGGTCTCAATCAGCCATATACTCCTTAAACAGTTCGGGTATCGTCATAATGTGTTGTGTTTTGTGGATTATATTTCTTCAGAATTGACAATCCAAGTTGTATGCGGTCGGATGTATCAAAGCCATCCTCATTCTGCGGAATAGCGATTTCTTCAACCAATTCATTGTCGCTGTTGAAGACCTTGAAACAATTGTCTTCCATCGTCAAGTAAAGGTTCTGCTTCGACATGACGAGTTTGGCAAATCCGTCGTGTTCGTACCTGCTAAAACAATATTCACTGAGCCATAAGCCAGCTTCTTCACCGCCGTATAAATCGAACAGTGTTTTTAAGAACACGTCAAAGTTCCTGCCCGATAGCGACCACTCAGTGGTCATCATTATCAGGTTATACTTTCGCTCATTCTTACGATCCAGCCAGTAATACTTACCATAATGGCTTTCACGCATGGAGTCATACTTGACCAAATAGTGCCGCCATGTGTATTCGGCTGGTTCGTTCAAGAAATCATTGACAACTTTTTCAAGCGTCTCATCGCTGAATGTCTCATAGCGAGAGAGTAAATCCAGAATAACTTGTTTTGTTTTTGAGCGGTCGCCAATGGGTCCAAATATTTCACGCCAAATGCGAAGCAGACGGTTGTTGCTTGTTCCGAGTTGGTAACGGAAACTGTCGTCCTGCCCATAATCTCCAGTTGCAAGAAGTGCTTGACAAATCAAATCGAGGTTACGGGTAATGTTTCCATTCTCATCACAAGCAAAAAGGTCATAGAACTTTTCGCACATCGATGTCACATTATCAAGTCCGATAACCGACACGCAGCCATTGAGCAATGGATGGTCTTCAAGGCGATAAAGGATTTCAGCCTTGTCGGGGTTGGCATTAGTCCACTGCAATTTTTCTGCTTCTTCACGCATTTGCGTGTTGTTGAAGTGGTCTTTGCCCTCAGTGGATTCCTTGACGATGCCGTAAATGATGATTTCATCGGTCTGTCGCATAAGACCAGCTATGAAATCATCGCGCATGGTGTCCAGTGAGTTCGCAGCCAGATTTTTGAGTATGCGCAGTCGCCGAACAAACTGCTCATCAGAGATTTTATCCTTATTCTGTAAGAATAAAACAAAGGCGTAGAGCAGTAAGAAACGGTTCAAAGCAAATTTGCGTCTATTGGCTTCACGCAAACCGCTATTCCGACAGCATTCAGCGAAGATGTCGGTTTCTTTCCCTACTGGAACACGGCTATCTTGGTGGTTTGGCGAAACATATCGGTTAAAGAAATCAGAGATTTTGAATTTCTTGCGCTCTGGCGCAATTGGTTGAATCTCCACCCATATTTCAAACAAGTTGATTAAACACTCCGCGTTCTCTTTTGCATTCTCACATTCAGTAGAGAATAGCAGCTTGATGATGTCAAAGTCTTTTTCAATTTCGGGTAGCCCATTCTTGAAGCCGATGATGTCACTCACAAAATGAATGTAGTGGAGAAATTCATCGTCAATCACACGGTCGGCTTCAGCGTCACCTGTTCCGCTGTCTCGGTATGGCCATAACAAGTCGGTCCAATCGGTGTCGATTTTGTGGGCTATCAGTTTCGACAAGTCTTCGTCAACTTCTTTGAGCGACAGTTCAAGCTCTGCTTTCCAATGTTCAAATTGGGTTAAGGGCTTGCCGCGCGAGTTCATCTTGATATATAACTCGTCGGTCAGTCCCATTTCGTTGATTGGCAGGAAGTAGAAAGTGATGGCATCACCAGTGATTTTATCCCAACAATCGCTGGTGTCTTTGAAAAGCTCATGGATGGCATCAAGCATAACGAGCATTGATTGCACGGTGGGGTCACTTTCCCATTCAAGCAGGAACCATGCTTCATCCTCGATTTGCTTCCTCAATTTCGTTTGGGAAAAATCGGGATTGAAATCCACCAATCTCTCGCAGAAGTCACGCGACCCGGAGCGTGTCTCGTAAGAGAAATAGCGCAGGAACTTATACTGTTCCTCGTCGATGTTTTCGTGCTTGGCGATGTAGTAATGCAGCAGGAAAAGCGTTGTCAGTCGTTGCTGACCGTCAAGCGGCGTGAGAACCTGCATTTTATCACCGCGCAACTTGCTTGTTTCAATGTTGCCATAGATAAAATCAAGCGTCTGTTTCTGGTCGTTAACAAGGGCATTGTATAACGACTTCAAGAAACGCTCACGAATAATTGTGACTTCTTCACTTTTGCGGCCTTGCGCATAGTCGCGCTGGATGATTGGAATGACGATGCCGCCCACTTGTTGGTCGTTCTCGTTCCAAGTGAAGATGTCCTTGAAATTATGAGGTGTTGACTGTATCATAGTTCTATCGGTTGTGCTAAATAATTTTCAAGTTCGTGATTCATTGCAGCAATGTATGCCTTTCGGTCGTCCTCGCTCCAATAAATCATCTGTTTCTCGTCGGCATGTTCGGTGTAGTATTTGAGGAATACCATTCTTGTGCAGTAAGGGATAAACTCGCCGTGACGGTCTAATTCTATTATCTGCCTACGCTTCACGTCAAACACCGAATTGCTCAATGCCGAGTTATGCCCTTTTTCCAGCAATGCCATATTTGAGAGCGAATGTTTCAAGTCCTCACCGCCATTGTCGGAGAGCGCTGAAACAATGCGTGTAGCCAAAGGATTGAACATATCTGCCGTTAGGTTCACTTCGGGAGTGTTCAAGAATGTTTCCATATCGTTGAGCAAATTGGCTTTGCGTTTCCGGCTATCATCGCTTTCTTCATTCAGTTCTTGAATGGAGACTTTGTGCCGTTCAACCCAATCACGCCATAGTTTTCTGTCGTTCTTCATTTCGTCGGGGTGCTGTGGGTGAATGTGCTCCAGCGTCCATTCTTGCGAGTTATACACCTTGAATGGGAAACGCGACCCTTCCTTTTTCATAATCGACACGACATTGAACAAGAGCAGCAAACGGCTGATGCTTGCATAGCCTTTAGCGGTGTCATAGCGCAGCTCACTGTACGGCGTTTTGAAATCAATGCTTTCTTTAATCTTTCTGTCGAGCATTTGCTCAATTTCACTTTTTCGTAACTCAACAGGGTATGTTGTTGCTGTGACGATTTCGTCCATTGTCATGTGACCCGAAGCGACAAGATAACCGATTTTATGATACAGCTTGGTTTTCTTGAACCACTCTTTTAGACGGTAGTAATACTTCAAGACTTCTTTCCAGTATTCCTGAAGGTCTTTTTTACTGCTGAAATAGTAGAATGTGCTGTATGGGTCTTGTGAGCGTTCTTCGCTTGGCACCATGAAATTGAAGATGAGGTCAATTCGGGACGAATAGCGGTCGCTGTTCTCACGGGTGAGGAAGTTCCAGAAGTCCTCATCGTGCAACTCGCGCTCGATGGTGTCCCATTGCAGAGCGATTTCTTGTTGCCATCTTTCGGCTTGCACGTTGTCCTCTTTACGACACAAGAACAAAGCCTTGACCAGTTCTGCGTTGGTCAAAGGTATGCGGCCAATGTTTAAGCGTGTGAAAAGCGAGATTGCGTCTTTGTCCTCGACATCCTGCACTTCATACCAGATGAAGCGCACGTTACCACCTATGCCGTCGCCTACTTTGGGATAGAAATAGAGCGAGAACAAGTCTGCGGCCACTTGGTCTTTGCCCTCTTTCTCCAAATCCTTGAACCATTGGTCAATGGTTTTGTAGGCATCATACATGAATTGGAAGTCAATATAATCATCGGCGTGTTCTTCGCTCATATTGTCAAGAAAAGCAGCCGAACCCTCCCGAATTTCATACGACAATGAGTAGTTGATACTGAGGCGTGGTTTGTATTCATTTTTCAGATACTTCAACAATATGTAGATAGTGGTCAAGCGTTGCTGGCCGTCTATCAATTCATACTTGCTGTCGTCTCTTTTGCGCACAACCACAGGTTGAAGGCAATACGGATTGCCATTGCTGCAACTGATGTCTTCAAGCAAGGTTTTCACTTGCTTTGGCTCCCATCGGTAGCCACGTTGGTAACTGGGTATGACAAATTCACCCTTTACCTCACCCACAAGTTTGTCTTCCAGCGTTATTTTATCGGTCATATCCTTTATAATGAAATCATTGACTGTCATAAACGATATGTTATGACATGGATGTTTTTAAGTTCTACGAGAATATAAAGGTACACATTATTTATGTAACGGCAGGCACTTAAACGAGAAAGTTTTACACAACCCACTTTGTATTTCTCGGTGCAAAATTACAATGCAGTTGTGCCACAACGTGGTACAAGCAACAAGAAAAATCTTAACCAGGCTGATTTTTTAATGTTGCTTGATTTTGACACCCTTTTTTCCTATGCGATAAATCGCAATTTACCTGTCCATTCAGCAGCATAGGCAACATCTCGTCACGGAGTTTCGATAGTTTTGAAATCTCTACTATATTATCTTTTATCTTTTGAAGTAATGGTTTCACTATTGCACAGAATTGTGTTACCATCTCCTCATTCGCTATACACAAGTTGGGTTCTATAAATTCATTTTTTAAAATCATAGCAAGGGATAGAACCCTTTCCCCTTGCGGTGAACCAGAAATTTACTCTTGCCATAGAAAATACTCGACCACTCTTGACACTTAATGGCTAAACTGGCGACATTCAGCTTTAAGGGCTGTGAGCCTTGTCTCTGTGTACGTACACAGAATGTGCACAGATTTTGTTGCAGAATGTTGAGAAAGTTTGCCAAATTGTGCATTTGCAGCCTTTTTTATGGCTTTTGTCGTTGATTTCGAATAAAAAAGCATTGGGTTAGAGAGTTAATTCTCTAATTCCCAACGCTTTTCGATTTTGAGCGGTAAACGGGACTCGAACCCGCGGCCCTCAGCTTGGGAAGCTGATGCTCTACCAACTGAGCTACTACCGCAATTTGCTCTTTTTTATGCCTGTTGGTGACGGCTGGCGTGGGTCAGGTGCTGGTGTTGGTGACTTCGACCACGCTGTCGCCTTGCTCGAGGCTTTTGTAACGCACGATGAGGGTGTCGCCCACTTCCCACTCGACGTCGATGGATGGCGCGAGCTCGAAGCTGTAGGTGCTGTCGCCGACTTGGACGTAGATGTTGCGTCGGCTGCCATCGACGGCCTCGCCTCGCACGGTGAGCAGGCTGTCGGCCGGGGCGAGGGCGGTGCTGTCGACGGGCTGCTGCAGCGTGTCGTTGCTGTTGTCGCCGCCGTTGCCGAACATGTCGCACGACCACAGGGCGAGCATGGCTGCCGAGGCAATGAGGATGGTGGACGGTCGTTTCATTTTTGCGTTCGCTTGATTGTTTCTGGCTGCAAAAGTAGTTCTTTTTTTTGTAAGCAGCAAATGTTGGGCTGTTTTTTTGCGGTTTGGGGTGTTATGGGGGTATTTCGATGCTAGATGAAGGTGATGATTCCGGCGGGTGCGGTGACGCGTATGGGTGTGGCTGGCTCCACTTGGCCGGCAAGTATGCGTTCGGTGAGTGGGTCGAGCAGGTAGTTGTCAATGACGCGCTTCACGGGTCGGGCTCCGTACTCGGGCTGGTAGGCCAGGCGTGCCAGGGCGTTGATGGCGGTGTCGTCGACTTGCAGGTCGAGCTGGCGGTCGGCCAGGAGGACGGCTGCTTTCTTGTCGACCTGGATTTTGACGATGCGGCGGATGGCGTCTTCGTCGAGCGGGGCGAAGAGGACGATTTCGTCGATGCGGTTGATGAATTCGGGACTCATGTGGCGCCGCAGGTCTTGCACCACCTGCCTCTGCGCTTGTGCCATGAGTTGTTCGCGCGGTCCGGGCGACAGCTGTGCTTGCAGGATGATGTCGGCCCCGAAGTTGCTGGTCATGATCACGATGGTGTTCTTGAAGTTGACGGTGCGTCCCTGGCCGTCGGTCATGCGTCCGTCGTCGAGCACCTGTAGCAGGGTCTCGAACACTTTGTGGTGGGCTTTCTCGATTTCGTCGAGCAGCACGACGCAGTAGGGCTTTCGCCTGACGGCCTCGGTGAGCTGGCCGCCCTGGTCGTAGCCCACATAGCCCGGAGGGGCGCCGAACAGGCGCGACACGGAGTGCTCCTGCTGGTACTCGCTCATGTCGATGCGCACAATCATGTCGCGGCTGTTGAACAGGTATTCGGCCAATGCCTTGCTCAGCTCGGTCTTGCCCACGCCAGTGGTGCCCAGGAAGAGGAAGGAGCCGATGGGCCGGTTGGGGTCGCCGAGTCCGGCGCGGTTGCGGCGCACGATGTCGGCGACGACTTTCACGGCGTGGTTCTGCCCTATCACGGAGTTGCACAGCGTCTGCTCGAGGGCGAGCAGCTTGCCGCTTTCGTCTTCCTTGATGCGGTTGACGGGTATGCCGGTTTTCTCGGTGATGACCTGCATGATGTCGTCTTCGTCGAGGGCGGTCTTGAGCAAGGCTGTGCCGTCGCTGTCGATGGTGGCGATGAGTTCGTCGAGGGCGGTGCTGGCGGAGTCGATTTGCGACTGGATGTCGACCACGGCATCGAAACGCTGTTCGCGCTCGGCCTGGTCGCGGCTTTGCTTGAGCGACTCGAGGCGGGCGCGTGCCTGGTCGATCTGGTCGAGTTGGCTGCGCTCGTTGAGCCACTTGGCGTTGAGTGTTCGCTCACGCTCGCGCAGGTTGGCGATTTCGCGCTCGAGCACGGGGATGTCGGCATCGTTGGTGCCATCGCGCAGAATCGACTCACGCTCGACCTCCTTCTGGCGGATGACGCGGCGCAGGTCGTCGAGTTCGGCGGGGCACGACGAGCGGTTGATGCGCATTCGGGCGGCTGCCATGTCGATCAGGCTGATGGCCTTGTCGGGCAGGTAGTGGGCGGTGATGTAGCGGTGCGAGAGGTTGACGGCGGCCACCACAGCCTCGTCGAGCACCTTGATGTGGTGGTGCTCCTCGTAGCGCGACTTGATGCCTCGCACAATGGCAATGGCGCTTTCGATGTCGGGTTCGTCGATGTCGATGCATTGCAGGCGCCGCTCGAAGGCTTTGTCCTTCTCAATGAAGCGGACATACTCGTCGGTGGTGGTGGCGCCGATGATGCGCACCGCGTCGCGGGCCATGGCGGGCTTGAGGATGTTGGCTGCGTCGACGTTGCTCCCTCCGGCTCCCATGAGCAGGTGCATCTCGTCGATGAAGAGCACCACGTTGTGGTCGCGCGCCACGTCGGCGATGATGTCCTTGAGGCGCTGTTCAAACTGCCCCTGCATGCCGCATCCGGCGGTGAGCGACGACACCTGGAGCGAGTAGACGTGTAGCTGCTTGAGCTCGTCGGGCACGTCGCCGGCCTCGATGCGGCACACGAGTCCCTCGACGATAGCGGTCTTGCCGGTGCCCGGCGGGCCTACGAGCACGGGGTTGCACTTGTTTTTCTGCGCGAGCACCTCGAGCATGTTGCGCAGCACGGTGTCGCGGCCGATGGCGGGGTGGATTTTTCCGTCGCGCGCCAGGGCATTCATGTCGTCGGCAAACTTGGCGAGCATCGAGCTGCCAGCAGCGCGACCGTCGCCACCATCGGCAGCCGGCTGCGCGGCAGAGCCGGCACGGAAGTCGCTCACGGCCTGCTGCATCCCCTGGGCGGTGATGCCGAAGCCCGACATGAGCTGCTGCATACGGCCAGGCTCGACGGCCAGTGCCCAGAGGATGTGCTCGAGCGAGACCACGGCATCGCCGGCATCGCGTGCCAGGGCCAGCGAGCGCGTGAACACCCTGTCGAGTTCGGCCGAGATGGGATGCTGCGCGGCTGCCCCACGGGGAATCTGCCCCAGCGAGGCGCTGACGGTGCGGAGAAACACGTCGCGGTCAACGTGCAGGCGCTCGAGCACGAAGGTCACCAGATCTTTGCCCTCGTTGTAGAGCGCCACAAGCATCACTTCGGGTTCTATTTCGCGGAACTGGTAGTTGCTCGTCAGCGTGAAGGCCTGCTGAATGGCCAAGCGGGCTTTGTCGGAGAATTGGTTGAAATCCATAGGGGGGGTGGCTGTTTTGAGTGGTGGATGATTGGGTGGCGGGTGCTCGCAGGCAGCGTCAGCCGAAGCAGGCCCGGAGAGCAAAAATGATGAGGATGATCCAGAACCATGTGCTGCATCCGCAGCCGTCGGAACCGCTGCCGCGGCGCGACGATCCGCCAGAGGGCGACGGGGAGCCGTAGCCCGACGACGATGAACCGTCGTCGGGCGTGTCGACAAACTCACCTTTTTTGGGGTCGTACTTGTAGGCCATACGTGAATCAGGTGTTAGCGTTGCTGCTGGTTGAATGGAGGCATATCACTGGGCGTCTTCGAGTGTGAAGCCTTCGTAATCGTCGCTGAGCCGCCCGGCAAACGACTCGCCCTGGTCGAGGGCTTCGCCGCTGCCGCAAGCCACGCACTGCGGGTTGCGCTCAATGCG
>CAMVDK010000054.1 GCA_947166165.1 uncultured Porphyromonadaceae bacterium | reverse complement strand
GGCAGTAATTTTGCACCGTCAAATTTTTGGTTAAAAAACGTTTCAAAAATGGGCACCTCGATCTTTAAAATGTTGATAATCAGGAGATAACAATATCCCCTCTCCGAGACCATCTTCCACTAAAACAAGGATTAAGACCTTTACCCGTAGTAATCCCTACTTCGAGAAGCGCTCCGAGACCATCTTCCACTAAAACAAGGATTAAGACCTATTGACATTTTAGCATAGAGAGCTGTAAGGTCGTCTCCGAGACCATCTTCCACTAAAACAAGGATTAAGACCGTTACTTTTTCGTATCCGTCCGTGTAATCGAAGAATACCTCCGAGACCATCTTCCACTAAAACAAGGATTAAGACTCTACCGTGACCTGGAACTCGTTGCCCAGCTCCGGCCATTCTCCGAGACCATCTTCCACTAAAACAAGGATTAAGACCGGAGTGCCCGGCTTTACCCGCTGGCAACCGGGGCTCCGAGACCATCTTCCACTAAAACAAGGATTAAGACCGGAACTCCTCGGCAAGTTGCCGAGAAACACAATAGACTCCGAGACCATCTTCCACTAAAACAAGGATTAAGACAACTCGGATGTAGGCACAGCGGCCAATTTCCAACGACTCCGAGACCATCTTCCACTAAAACAAGGATTAAGACGTTTCGCTGTAGATGTCCACCTTGCTCGGGAAGCTCCGAGACCATCTTCCACTAAAACAAGGATTAAGACTGCTCTTATAGGCCGAATTATTACCGATATTAAATTACACTCCGAGACCATCTTCCACTAAAACAAGGATTAAGACACGTCCCCTAGAGGGCCTTTTGGTTTATGTTCTATATCTCCGAGACCATCTTCCACTAAAACAAGGATTAAGACTTAATGGTTTATGGACCCTGGCGTGCGTTCTTAGCGGCCTCCGAGACCATCTTCCACTAAAACAAGGATTAAGACACAATTGCCCGGCGGCGTATGCCGCTAAGCAGAGTCTCCGAGACCATCTTCCACTAAAACAAGGATTAAGACCATAGGAGTTTCCGCCGTGCTCACCATCGAGGCATCCGCTCCGAGACCATCTTCCACTAAAACAAGGATTAAGACTTTAAGGAGCTTGGCTACTTCGTAGGAACAGTAATCTCTCCGAGACCATCTTCCACTAAAACAAGGATTAAGACAAGTTGATAGGTTGATTACCGTTAGCTGCCTTGAAAGCTCCGAGACCATCTTCCACTAAAACAAGGATTAAGGTTTGTGTGTAACTTGCATCTTATAGATTGCTTGTCCCCGTCCAAAGTTATCCAGCTCGAAGAGCTGGGCAAGGCCAGCGGCCTTGAAGTGAACTGAACCCCAGGGCGCATGCGTCGGTGACGCTTGTGGCCTGGGGTAGAGCGACTCATACCGGTTCAGGGCCTCGGAGAGGGCCAACCGACGTTCGCCGGAATTGGGACCCTTTCCGAGTGTGAGGCACGATTTTGCAGGTGCGCTGCAAAAATGTTGTCATAATCGTTGGCAGTTTTCCGATTTATCGTTACCTTTGCGCATTCTGAGAAACAACCATGAACAAAGTCCCGATGGAAAACAGCATGAATGCCGGCGAAGTGCGCGGCCCGAAAACAGAAGGTTTATGGATCTCAATCGACAAATGCTTGGAGCGCCATCGCAGCACGATTGCGCTCTTGTTGCTCGTGGCGGGAGAGATTGTTGCCGTGCTTTGCTTTCACGGTTACTTTCCGCTGTCGGGGGGGATTGCTGTAGACGTGGTTCTGCTTGCGCTGTTGGGCGTTCTTTTTTTGATGTCGCTCAAAACCAGACGGGTTAAATCAAACCTGCCTGCCATTTTCACCAAACTCCTTTCCAATGCCGTAGTGCCTAGATGGCTGGGTGTGTGGTATTTGTTGCTTTTTGTGATGCACTTCAGTTGGGCCACCGACGGCGCCATAGGGGCGATCACCTCGCCCACGCCGGAGGCCTGGTGGCAGTTTGGCATCGGGACTGTAGGGCTGATCATTCTCCTGATTTTCTTCCCGGAGGGGCGGAGCATGAAGGATGAAAGCCCGTGCAAAGTGTTTGTCTCCGGCATGAGCAAGCTCAGCGTGCCGAAAGAAGATGGTTACCGCCAACTCAACTTGCGTCCGTTGGTTCGCATATTGCAGGTCGTCCGCGACGAGGAAGCGCCTTCGTGCGAGATGCTCATTCTGAAGTCCGACCAAAATACCGATCCGGGACCAGTGCTTGAGTTCCTGGGCGTGGATGCGAAAAGCACCGCGGCCATGCCGCACGACGAGAAGCTGAAGCTCCTGATAAGGACGGTGGCCAAACGTGAATTCCCCGGCAAGAAGTGGATTGATGAACTGGAGATCAACTTCACCAGGGCTTGCAACTACGATGATTTTCCGCAATGCTCCGGTGTGTTGATGCCCTTGATTAAGGGTCTTGACGATTCAAAGCATCGGTTGTACTTCAATCTCACTCCGGGCACGGTGGTGGTGAGCTCGTTGATGACCCTGCTGGCCATCGACGCCAATCGCGAGTTGTATTATTACAATCAGAAGGACGGAATCAGTGATGAGGACCGACTTGCAAGGGTCGAAAAGTCGCAGATCCCACTGCGGAACCTGCTCACGCAAGCCCTCGAAAGCCAAGACGTAGGCCAATAGCGTTTTTCACACATATTCAAAGAATTATTCATGGCGAAAATCAACATTTCATTAGTCGGCAGGCAGCCCTATCCCGTCTTCGCCCAGATTTTGGACAACCCACCGCAGCAGGTGGTGCTCGTGTGCAGCGACGAAAGCCAGCCCCAGGGCGAGCGGATAAAACGGGCGCTCAAGAAGAAATGCCCCTCGATAGCCGCCGTCACGCAGCCACTCGGCACGGTGGACCACCGCGCGGTGCTGACCGACATCCGGGCGATGGCCGACGTGCATTGCCGGCCCGGCAACGAGGTGACCGTCAACCTGGTGGGCGGCACCAAGCTGTGGTCGCTGTGGTTCCACCAAGCGTTTGCCGGGCGGGCGCGCTGCGTGGTTATCGACCAGAACAATGTGGTGCTCGACGTGGACACGCTCGAGAGCCACCGCTTCGACTCCTCGGTCATCACACTCGACGACGTCATGGGGCTGGCCGGCGTGCGCATCAGCAGCAAGACGCCGCTCTCCAGTTACTCACCCGAAGACGTTGCGCTCATCCCCAAAATCGAGCAGATGCGCCGCATCAACCCGCGTGCGTTTCTCCAGCTCACGCTCAATGCGCCCGACAGCCAGTCGGCGTTGATGCGTTCCGGCGGATGTTTGCTGCGCTTCGACAAGTCGGAAGGCGTTGCACGGGTGGAGATGGCCAATCATCGCCAGTCGTTCACCAAGTCGTTCGTCCTGCAGGCGCCCCATGTGGCAGAGCTGCTGCTCAACCACGGCTGGTTCGAGCTCAAGGTGGCCCTGCTGCTCAAGCGCTGGCCGCAGGCGCGGCATGTGTGGCTCGGGCTGGAGGTGATGCCCGAGAAGGGCGGAGCGACGCTCAACGAGTTTGACGTCATCATCGAGACCACGGCGAGCAAATGGGTGTTTGTGGAGTGCAAGACCCAGGTGTATACACCCACCGATGTGGACAAGTTCAGCGAGGTGGCGCGCCGCTACGGCGGCATGGGTTGCAAAGTGATTTTCGTCACCGACGTGCCCATGAAAGCCAGCGCCGCCGAAAAGTGCCGCCAGGCCCGCATCCCCAACTACGACATGCAGGCCATCGCCGCGTCGCCAGCTGCCACGGCAGCCTTCTTCGGCGAACTCGACAAATACATGAGCAGAATCAACCTTTAAACCACAACAAGATTATGGCAAGAAAAGTTTTCATCTCCTTCCTGGGGACAAGCTGGTACGGTGAATGCAAATATGTGCGCGACCAGTTTGAATCCGAGAAAGTACGGTTTATTCAAGAAGCCACCCTGAATTATCTGCATCAGCTATCCCCGTGGACTTATGATGATGTGGCTTATATTCTTTTGACGAATAGAGCGCGCAAACAAAATTGGTGGGATTTTGGTGTGGAGAACCATGACACTCATGTTCGTTACAAGGGGCTGAAATCCAGACTTGGCGAATCGAAGTTGCCCATTAAAATCCAGCCGTTGTACAACATCCCTGATGGCAACAACGAGCAGGAAATCATGGACATCTTCATGCGGCTGTTCAATGAGCTGCAAGACGGTGACGAACTTTATTTCGACATCACCCACGGATATCGCTATCTGCCCATGCTCACACTTGTGCTTGGCAATTATGCCAAATTCTTGAGAAATGTGACGGTGAAAAGCATCACTTATGGAAACTACGAGGCACGCGATAAGGCGACCAAAAAGGCTCCAATTGTCGACCTGACCATGTTGAGCAATTTACAGGACTGGACTCATGCCGCCGCCGATTTCATTGAAAACGGCAGTCCAGAAAAAATGGTTGCCTTGTCGGAGAGCGACCTGATACCTATTCTGAAAGAAACTGAGGGAGCAAACAAGGATGCGGTCGAAACCAGAAGGTTGTCTAGACTGCTCATTCCATATGCACAGGATTTCCACACTTGTCGGGGATTGAACATCTACAATGCAACTAATGTCAAACCATTGAAAAATCAGTTGGCGATTGTGGAAGATGTGATGCTGGAACCGATGAATCCTGTGATGGAGAAATTGAGGGAAGATGTGGCTTGTTTCTCTGACGGGGCTTCGGTTGATAATTGTTTCAAAGCGGCCTGGTGGTGCTTTAATCGAGGATTGTATCAACAAGCCATCACATTTATGGAGGAAGCAGCAATAACCTTTTTCTGCCTTCGACACAATATCCCAATCAACGAGCCCCAAAAGCGCGAATTGGTTATCAAATCGGCAAATTACATCAAAGGCGAAGAAGACGACATCGAGAATGAATGCAAGGTGCGCGACGAGGAGATGCCCATCGTTAAAATGTTATGTGGTGACCCAATTCTGAGAAACAAATCAATGATTGAAATCCTGTTCGCAGTTGCGGATTTAAGAAACGATGTGAACCATTGCGGATTCAGGCCTAATCCGCTGCCATCAAAGAAAGTGATAACTAATATCGGACAATATATAACCAAAATGGAAGAATTAATTAAAACACCATCTTCCCATGGCTAAAAAAATCACACTTACTCTGAGTCAGACTCGGGTGCTGGCCGACATATTGAACTTTGTCGAGCACCCGTCGCAGCGCGTGTTCATCCTCAAGGGCTACGCCGGCACGGGCAAGACCACACTGCTGCGCTTCCTGCTCGCCGAACTGCGCAAGCGCGGACGGCTGTATTCGCTCATGGCCCCCACGGGCCGAGCCGCCAAGGTGATGAGCAACCTGGCCGGCGACGGCAACAACATCGCCCCGGCACGCACCATCCATTCAACCATTTATTCCTTCCAGGGACTGAACCAGGACTTGAGCGAGCGCGAGGTGACCAGCATCGACGAGACGGGGCAGATGTACTTGACCTTTGAACCCACACAGGTCGACCCAGAAGAAGGCATGGACATGATCTACATCGTCGACGAGGCGTCGATGGTGAGCGACATCGACGCCCGCGAAGTGGCGCAGGCCAAGTTCGGCAGCGGCAAGCTGCTCACCGATTTGCTGAATTTCGACACTCGCCAGGGCAGCAAGTTCATCATGGTGGGCGACCCTTGCCAGCTGCCGCCCATCGAGCAGTACTTCTCGCCGGCGCTGAGCGAGGACTACATTGCCGGCCACTTTGGCTGCGAGGTGGCCACCGCGCAGCTCACCGAAATCATGCGTCAGGCGGGCGACAGCTCTATCGTGACCGCCAGCAAGGCCATCCGCGCGCTGTGGGGAAGAGCCCCGGCCGACGCCTCCCTCTACGGCCGCTCATCGGTGTGGGGCAAGCTGCCCTTGCGCCACTACGGCGACATCGAGTTCCACCACACGGTGGACGACCTGGTCGACCTCTATGTGAAGGCCGTCAAGCGCGGAGGCTACGAGCGCGCCGTGTTCATCAGCCGGGCCAACAGCCGCTGCAGCAGCCTGTCGCTCGACATCAGGCGCCGGCTCGGATTCACACAGCCGCGCGTCATGGTGGGCGACCTGCTCATGGTCACGCAGAACAACCTGATTGTGCCCCTGGTCAACGGCGACATGGTCGAGGTCACCGAGGTCACCGACCAGGTGACTAGCCTGGCCGGCCTCACTTTCCGCTTGGTGACGGTCAAGAACCTGTACAACAGCCAGGAGTACAGCACATGGATCATCGAGGACATCCTGGCCAACAGCCGTCCCAACCTCGACAAGGCTCAGCAGACCGGCCTCATCATCGACTTTGTCAACCGGATGAAGAAAAAAGGCTTCAAGCAGAATACCAACGGGTTCAACGAAATGATGTACCGCGACCTCTACCTCAACGCGCTGCGGGCCACATGGGGCTACGCCGTCACCTGCCACAAGGCGCAGGGCGGCGAGTGGGACACCGTGCTGCTCGACATGCCGCGCAACATCACCCGCAACCCCGTCAAGGAGAACTACCAGTGGGTCTACACCGCCATGACGCGTGCCCGCAAGACGCTTCACCTGGTCGACGACTTCTTCTACAGTTGAGCCGTGTTGCCAATGCGCGACAAGCGGAGGGTGCTGGTCAGCACCCTCCGCTTGCCATGCGTAAGGAGACACCGGCTACTCGTAGTTGCGGAAACGCACAAAGCGGAAGCGCGACACCTTGCTGCCGTCGGGCAGGATGTCCACGTCGCGGCACGTGGTCGACGCCACGCAGCGCACGCCCACGTCGAGCAGGCGGCTCACCACGGCATGCGTGAGCGTGAGTTCGCCCATCACGTGCACCACGAGGCAGGCTTCATCGGTCTCTAGCGAGCCGTCGTGCTGCTCATCCGGCATGGCCAGGATGCGGTCGGTGAAGTCCTCGGCCAGCGCCTCCACCTCGGCCTCGCCGGCCTCCGGCGGCACGACCGGGAACGCCACATCCACGAGCCGCCCTCCCAGCTCACGCGCCGCCGCAAGCTGCCCCTCACTCCACCCATCCGAAGGGTGATTGCTGAAATTGATGAACATAGTCGACGGCTATTGCTATTCGGCGGTTAATAACACAAAACCAAAGAGCGGATGCTCATTCCGTGCATCGACGCGGCGTGATTTGGGGAACTCGAAGTTGTAATAAACTTCGTTCCTTGGCCGGGCCGAATTCACAATGACATCGTTGAAGATTGGGTCGAACCTTTCGTCGGTGAGCCAGCCTCCAGTCATGAAACTCCATCCAATGGCATTTCCCATTCTGATCACGCATTGGTTTTGGTCGCACCCTTTGGCTTTTTCAAGCACATCTCTGCAGGCGCTGATATAGCCAAGAGCGCCCTTGAATCCATCCTCTTTCAATTGCTCCCAGTAGTCGATTTCAAACTCAACAAGCATCTGTGTTTGCCGGTTCAGAATGCGGAACAAGTCTTGGATTGAGCCTGGAATCAGTCCAGGATTATGGAGCGACTGCCTGATTGGCTGGTCGTCGACAATCTTGATGGAGGTCTCGGCAGTCACAT
Organism: uncultured Porphyromonadaceae bacterium; assembly: GCA_947166165.1. GTDB lineage: Bacteria > Bacteroidota > Bacteroidia > Bacteroidales > Muribaculaceae > Sodaliphilus. The sequence continues at coordinate 6,585 of CAMVDK010000054.1, read as the reverse complement.
CTGCTTTGATGGCCTCGACGGCAAGTGCTTTGCTCGTGTCGACCAAGTCCTGGGTGCTGGTGCGTTCGTTGAGGTTTATTTGCCGCAGCACAATCTCGTCGCCAGCCCTGAAGTAGGCATCGCCCACTTGCAGCAATCGGAAAGGGTCCTGCTGCACAGTGCCGGTTACGTTGTTCATGGCGCGTTCCAGATCTCTGAGCAAAGGTGCGTATTTTTTCTTGTAATCAATTCGGCATAGGTGAAGCCTGTCGCGTTCTTCATTGTCATCTATGGAGTCATCAATGATTTGTTGGCGTTCATTGCGTTCCTGCTTCTTTATTTCGCGGTACTTTCTTACGATTTCGGCAATATCCAGCTCTGCATATCTGTCGGCGAGCAGAGCGGTGCGGATGGCTCCTTTGATGGAGCTTCCTGGCAGATAGGGCAGTCCACGGCCGTCGTGGATGCCTTCGCGCAGTTGCTGCCCAGGATTGAACGGGCCTGCCAAGTTTTCGTCGGTGCGTGTCGAGCAGTCGGCGAACGACGCTCCAGCATTCCTAAGTTCTCGTTCAAGAAACTGCTGGCCTCCATCATTGTCGATTGCGGCAGACCATAACTCGGCTTTCGTTCGGTCGATACCGATGAGCTGCCCCACTTTGTTGATGTCGAGCAGGTGCACGCTGTCGCGAGTGGCGATGAAGTCGGAACCATTGAGCAGCATCGCGCCCGACCCGACGTGCACCTGTGTCAGGGTGGTTAGCTTGATTCTGTGTCTCATGCCGGTTGGGTTTTGATGGTTACACAAATAGGGCGTCCGCTTCGAAGCACAGGATGTCCGACCACTTGAGGGCGCAGGTCCACAACCCGTCCGCCGATCGGAGCTGAGCAGTGGAGCACGCTGCCTGTGGCGAACATGTGGATGGTGTTGCGGCGCAAATGCCTCACGTTTTCTTGTCCGCCTGCAATAAATCCGCCTCGGCGCACGATGCTGTAACGCGATTTGCCGAGGTCGATGGCTTTCAATTCGTCTGCCGAGGGCAGGTAGCTGGAAAGCAACATCGTCGCGTCGCCGTGGTCGACTTGAGGCAACTGCATTTGGCAGGTCGACACTTCGAAATGTCCGCCGCCCACGCTGCGGTCGCTGCCGATGCCCTGTTCGCCCAGTTCGTTGAACAGGTCGATGATGTGTGGCTGCGTGTCATCGTTGGCTTGCACGATGCAGTACAGCCCGCAGTCGGGTCGGAAGAAAGTCCAGTCGAAAGTGAACGGCTTGGCGTCGGAGTTGTCGCATCTTGGCACGCTCACGCGCTGATGGATTTCATGCTTCATGGGAGCGTTGAAATCGTCGGTGGCCTTGTCGAGCAGGAACGCCCCGTGCAGCTGACCCTCTGCGACGTCGATGTGCTTTGCCTCGACCAACTGTGTCCAGGCGCTCCATGCCACCCATTGCACTTTCTTGAGCTTTTTGCGGTATTGCTCCTCGCTTTGTCCAATCACGCCCACGTCGAGCCTCCCCGCGGGTTTCGGCAGGAAGAGGGTGTCGCCGGCGTATGGGAAAGCGGAGCTCACCGCAAACGACTCCAGAAAAGCCTTGATGTCGCCACCGTGTCCACTTTGAGCCAGGATAGCAGCCAAAGCCGCACTCAAGCTGTCGCTTGCGAGCACGGGTGAGGCCACATCGTAGGAGTCGCGACCCTTGCCGATGTGTAGTGGCGACATATTGGTTAACTTGATGATTAACAATTCAGACATATGTCGGTGGCTTGTTTTTCGACAAAATTGACCTCGGAGAACTCTACTTGTCCGTAACCGCGTGAGCCGTTGCCGCCAAGGTAGTCCATCTCGAGCAGCCCCATGGCATCCTTCAGCGTCTGGACCAGTTGGGCCTCATTTTCGCCTACGAAGATGTTGATGACCATGTTGATGTTGAACACAGCTCCTGCAGGCACACGCTCAAAGGTGCGAGGATTGGCTGAAGATGTCGTACGAGAAATGCTTACCTCAGTCTTGCTTTCGGTGTAAGGCATGTCGGTGTTTTTCAGCTTTTCTTTGCACGATGGATCCATAGGTGCGTCGCGTACGATGAGACGAGAAGCGAGATTGATATCATTCTTTCTCAAAGCAAGTGCGCCAAATAAGCTTCCGGCTTTTGAATTAGCATCATGTGTGGGACCTTCGTCTCCTCCGATTGTTCCATCGCGCATCTCGATGAGTGATCGCATTTTTCCTTTTAGAGAACTGCCAGGGATATATGGTTCGCTGGTCACAGGATTACGTACAACAAACTTGTCAGGGCCACCGATATTGAGCGATGAGTTGGTGCCACCGATGTGAAGTCCTGTTTTCAACGTCAATTTGCCAGTCACGATGATTTTCTTGATGAGTTGAAAATTTTTCATAGTTTTTATTATGAGTGTTATTAATTCTCTTTACCGCCGAAGGCGCGATGATATGCAATAATCGCCTCCATGAAATTGCAGAAATTGTGAAATGACTTTTCGTCATTCACTTGAGCGAATGCTTGATCAAAAACGAACTTGAAAAAACGAAGCCCTAGATTTTTGCGTTCTCTGCCATAGGCATAGGCTACCTTGGGTTTGAGCATGAAAAACGAAGGTTTGTTAGATTCAAATCCTGACATCTGAATGCGCTTGATTTCACCATAGATGCTGCGGATCTTGGCATTAGTAAGATATCCATCAGCCATGGCTTTACCTGCTCTTGATGCATAATTGTTCATTTCGTCGTTTGCACCCTCACGTATCCATTCATTTTGGATACTTTCGTTGAATGTGGGAGCCTGTTGCCTCTGGTCCGCATTGCGGTTGCCTTGTTGGCGATAATTGTTGTTTGGATGATTTCTCATATCATTTCGTTTTATTGTTGTCGTTATTTACTTCTGTATTCCAGTTCTGCCCACCGACACGCTAACGCCCAGAGTTCAAGCGGATGGTAATCGGTGGTGATGGTTTCACCACCCAGTTTGCCACATGGAGTGCACACTTCTCGCTTGCACTGGTCGATGAGTTCGTTCACGCCGCTCTGGCCGCTGCGTTCGCGATAGCGCGAGAGGTCGTAGCTGAGCATCCAATAGGTTTTCACCTGCTCGATGCGGTGGTTGCTGATGTGGGCGTTGGCGGCATGGAGCATCACCTTCGACAAGAACGACTTGTTCAGCTTTTGGTCGCTGAGCAGTGTCATGATTCGCCGCTTGAGGCTCTTGACCACCGGGAACTCATTGCGCCAGTGCAACGCGTGATTCAGCACGGCAATGGCGTTTTTCTCTTCATCGACGCATTTGTGCTCTTTGGCGTTGTTTTCTTGTTCGGCGCTGAGCTGGGCACCGGCAATGATGGGGAATTTGGCTTTCACCAGGGCCACACCGCCAGAGATGTGGAAGGCAGGGTTATGGCAGGTGTAGTCGTCAAACTTTGTGCTCACATTTTCGGCAAGTGCAATCACTTCTTGCCAGTCGCCGACAACAAACAGGTCGTCGCCGCCGCTGTAGAGGATGAACAACTGGTCGTTGCCCTTGCACAGGGTGTTCAGATAGCCCGAGAAGAACACATCGAGCGACCGGCTCAGCGCTGCATATCGCGTGAGCGATGTGATGGTGGGGTCGAGTCCTTTTTGGAAGATGCTGCCCAGGTTGTCGACGTCCATGCGCAGCACGCCCAGGCGCTCGAAATCGCCCTTGCTGTCGCACATCTGTTCGAAGGTGAGGGCTTGCTGGTAGTGGTTGCCGCCATAGAACTCGCGTGTGCACACGTTGCTGCCATATAGCCCCACGGGAGCGTTGAGCACCTTCACCTGCACGCTGGCCCCCAGGGCGTCGGCCTCGTGGGCTGTGACCTCGTCGGGCAGCAGATAGTAGGTGATGCCCAGCCCCGCGGGCTCGATGTGCGGCCTGTCGTGCCACAGGTCGAAGGTGCCGTCGACAGCCGCGATGCACTTGCTCTGGCGCAATGCCTGCCCTAGCAGAATCTGGTCGCGGTTGATGCGCGAAAGCTGGCCGTCGATTCCCTTGAACGTGCAGCAGTCCTCGGTGCCCAGGTCTAGACCTGTGATGGCGTCGCGCAGGTCGTTGTTCACCGCCACGGGCTCAAAGAAGCGGTTGTAGTCGCTCCCGAGCATGTCGGCATACCGGTGCTGCTTGATGGCATCGCGTTTTTCAAAGAGCTGCTTCCACTTCAGCTTGAGCTGGCTGCCATCGGCTCCGGCCACTTCCTCGCGGGTGATGGCGATGCTGTCGATGGCCACATAGATGGCAGTGTCGTGTGTGGCGAAGAGCCGCTCTTCGATTTCAGCCACCGCTTGTTGCAGGGCGGCAAGTGTCTGCTCGGTGTTGGCGGCAAGCAAGAAGAAGCCGCCACCGGAGTTGTACACCACATTGCTGCGGTACAGGTCCAACTTGCGGAGCAGGTAGCGGACCACGGCGTCGCCGAGCAGTTTCACGTAGAAGGAGCGCCCTTTGAGGTTCTTGCCCGCGTGCTTCGACACAATCTCGTAGATGTAGTTCTGAATGCCGCTGAAGTCGCCCCCTATCAGCAGGAACGGCTGCCGGGAGTCGAGGGCCGTTTGGTGGTCCACGTCGTTGAGCAGCACGTTCAGCGCCGCCATCATGCGGGTCTGGTCGTAGAGCGATACATCGCGCATCAAGGGCGAGCAGGGAATCGTGCTTGCATGGGTGAAGAACAGGTCGAGCAGGTTTTCGGCGGTGACTTCGGCGTTGTCGCAGACGGGCAAGTGCTCCAGCTCGGCAGTCAGCTCGCCCAGGTCGTGGCGCAAATCATCGCCAGCCGACTCTTGCGGCATCAGATGCGCGTCGAGGGTCAGTTTGCCGGGTTTAACCACATAAGTGGTCGGCTGGCCGGGCGCTCGCCTCACTTCTTCGAGAATGCTTGTCATCGGCAGACTTGAAGGGTTGCCATAACCATCGGCACGAGGGGCCAGGAAACCCATCGACAAAGCCATGGCCTCTTGCAGCCTTGCGTCGTTGCCCAGGCCAAGCGTTTCGGCAAGCCGGTTGAGCTTGTCGTTGTTGCCCAGCAGCCTCTGCAGCGAGGCAACAACCGCTTGAAGGTAAATTTTGTCTCTTGGCTTTTTCATTTGGAGTTATAGTGAATGAAGTGTGTCATTATCAGTTGAATCGCTGTTCGCCGTCAATCTGTTGCCGGTATCGTCTTGCGTTTTGTTTTTCAAGCGCGACACCACCCCGTATCCCAGGCTGGCGTGCTTGCCCAGGCCGGCTTGGAGCGGGAGCGAGACGTTGGTGGTGAAGGTGGCGTTGACGGTGAGCATGCGCACGCCCTTGGCGACTGTCGAGCGCGGCTCGTCCATGGAGGTGATGGCCGCCTTCACCGGGGCTTCGAGGCCGATGCCCAGCCCCTTGGCCAAGGAGAGGATGTTGCCGGTGAGCACGCGCTGCAGCAGTGCCGCGCGCGCGGCGGGCGACTCGTCGGCCTGCCACTGCCGGTAGTTCTCGCCGTTGAGCGGCAGCCAGCGCCACAGGCGGTAGCCGAACATCTGGTCCCACACCTGGACCTGCCACTGCCGCGGCTCGATGCGGTCCACCACCAGTGTGGCCGCCCGCTCGCCGAGGCGCACGTCGTAGTTGCCCGAGGCGAAGAACTCGCCCACGGCGTCGGCGCCTTCGTTCAGGCACACCATGGCGGCCTGGCCGTTGAGCACTTTGTATTGGATGAGCGGGTAGCTGTAGCGCAGCGTGTCGGCGCCGGTGTGGAAAAGGGTGAGCTTGTGCCTGAGCGCGTTGATCACGGCGCCGCGCAGCAGCGGCACCTCGTGGGGGCGGAGCGGGTTGGCGAAGCGGATGGTGAGCGTGCGGCAGTTCATGCGGTGTTGTTTTTCGCTGCAAATTTACATGATTCTTTTTGAAATCGCAAGTTTCCGGTGCTTTTTTTTTCAGAAAAACATTGTGGAGCGCGTCTTGACGATGAGGTCCAGGTCGATGCGCTGCCCGATGATGTGCATAGTTTTCACTTGTTCGAGCGACAGGGGCACCACCATGATGCTGTCTTGGTTGTCGTACATGGCCTGCACCTCGGCCAGGTCGGCCTGTATGCGGGCCATCGTGTCGGCGGGCAGGTCGGCCAGGAAGATGCTCTTCTGCACGCGGTGGCAGCCCATGCGTTCCAGGTATTTCACCACCGAGCGCCTCACCTTGTTGCTCTCGATGTCGTACATCACAAAAAAAATCATGTTCTTCGGGTTTCTGAGGTCGCGGGTGACGATGTCGAGCATCCGCCGCAGCCGCACGTCGAGCGACTCAAGGGGGTCGTCGCCGTCGTCGGGGGCGTGGTTCACCGGGCGGTGGTCGGCGAGGCCGGCGCGCCGCTTGAGCAGCATGCGCCGCAGATAGTCAAAGGGTTCAAGCTTTTTGCGTGCCATCTCAGTGGGTGAGTGTGTACAGGTAGTCCTCCACTGCGCGGCTCATCAATTCGTTGAGCTCGTGCGAGGTGCCGCGCTTGGGCGAGGCGACAACGCTGAAGCCCTTTTTGCCAAAGAAGATGTTGAGCTCGGCCTGGCGCATCTCGCATCGCATGGCCACCTTTTTGCCGAACTGGATGTCGCGCACGTCGGTGACCT
>CAMVDK010000053.1 GCA_947166165.1 uncultured Porphyromonadaceae bacterium | reverse complement strand
CGTGGTGGGGCTCGACCGGCTGCTGCTCGAGACCGACGCGCCCTACCTGGCCCCGGTGCCCCACCGCGGCCACCGCAACGAGAGCGCCTTCCTGGCCCGCGTGCGCGACTTCGTGGCCGGCTGCCTGCAGGTCACCCCCGAGCAGGTCGACGCCGCCACCACAGCCAACGCCCACCAGTTGTTCCACCTCCCGCCCGCGCCAGCAGGCATCTGACCAGCGAATAGAATACAGAAGGAGCCACGCCTACCGACAGGCGCGGCTCCTCTTATTTTCGCTCTGCAGCGACAATGCGCGCGTCACATCACCACTTTGCGGGTGGTTGTGGTGCCGTCGGTGTGACGGGTGACCACGACGTTGATGCCGCGATGCGGCGTGGCCGACACACGGCCCATAGCGTCGACATAGCGCACGCTGGCCACGGCGGCCTGGCTGCGCACATCGGCCACGGCCGTCACCACGCTGTTCACATCCAGCTGGAGCGGCATCACCACATAGCGCTCGCTCAAGTCGCCCACCTTCGGGTCGTGCTGCTGCGCCCGGCGCGGGGCCTGCTGGCGCGAGTACTGGCCGGTGAGGTTCCAATAACGGTTGTCGCCGTCGGCTCCTTCCGGATAATAGTTGAAGAAGTTGTCGCCAGCCACGAGTTGGCCCTCTATGTTCACACTCTGTTTTTTATCGGGATAGTTGAAGATGATGCCATCGGGGCAGGTGTTGCCAAAGCTGTAGTAATACCATTCGCCGCCGGTGGCGTCGGTGCGCTTGTCGATGAGCGGGGTGCCGGGCCAGGGGCCGCAATACTCGGTCTTGTTGTCGCCGCTGCCCTTCCAGGCATAGATGTGGGTGTTGCCGTCCTCCATGAGCTGGTTGCTGCCGTCGAGCGCGTGCACCCACACATTGTAGGTGTCGGTGTATGAAATTTTGTTGACCACGGCGTTGAAGTTGAACACCTGGCGGTCGATGGGGCCGTCGCCCGGACGCAGGTAGGTGTCGTTCCAGCCAAAGCCGCCGCTCAGGTTCTCGGGATTGGAAACCGACCCGTTGCCACCCTCGATGGCGCCGAGGGCGGGCACATAGAAGGCGTTGGTGGCGGCGTTGTAGTCGGCCCACATCACATAGCAGTACTCCTGCGGCTTGGGCTGGACGAAGAAGTAGGGGCTCTCGTCGCTGGCATACTCATCGCAGAAGCTGGGTGCGATATAGGTGTTGGGTGTGTAGGCCATCTCCGCGCCCTCGGTGGGGAGGGCCGACAGGGTGATGGCGGGATTGGACTTGTCGGTGAGCGTGCCCTTGATGCTGCCGCCTTTGAGCACAAAGCCTTGAAGGCCAAGCAGTGCGGCGGGATTGTCGTCGTAGGTGAGTGCCACCCAGTTGCTCTGGTCGGCAATGGGGCCCACGGTGCGCGCCAGGAAGTCGTCGGCGCCACGCGTGTTCACGTCGGGATTGAGGAATTTGTTGAAGTCCTTGGCAAAGAGCACCTTCTGCGTGTCGCCGTTAGGCAGGTTCCGCTCCAGACAAGCCACCGCCAGCAGGTCGTCGTCAACCGTCACCTCATCGCCAACATGAATCTCCGGGTCATTGACAATGTCAACGAGGTCGGTATCTGTGCTATAGAACGTGGATTGTGTGTAAAAATTAAAAACACGAGTTGAGCCTGGACTATAACCAGCATATTGACCTATGAAGACACCCCATTTCGAAGAAGTTGTGATAGTTTTAGTGGCCACATCGAGAACGAAATTAACCTCTGCCTTTCCATCATATCCATGATTAGCATTACGTGCGTGACTGGGATTGTTGTATCTTTTGTTATATGCATAATACTCGTAAGAGCCTGCTTGACCTGCCGAAGCAAAGAGCGCATATTTCCACCCAGTCCAGCTAAAGGGTTTTACTCGGTCCTCTCCAACTGGTAAAGCTTGAAACGAGAAATAAAGTTTCGTACCATCTTCACTCCATTGGAAGTTCCTGTTATCAATATTGTAGAAATCTATGTCTCCTTTTGCCGGAAGCGTGTCGTTGGTATAGTAATTCTTGATATACAATTTGCCATAAGACCCTTCAGCATTCAAATAAGTTGGATCCCAGGTGACAACGATATCCTTTTGCGTATGGTTCTCATTTCTGTAGGAAGGAGTATGTGTCGGCTCACATACATCAAATCGTTCCATATTCCACTCAAAAGCCGCAGGCAGAGCCGACGGGTCGGTATATGTTTGTTTACTCACGCCCCAGGCGATATTGGGGGTGATGAATGCGAGCAGAAGGATGTAGAAAATTTTTCTCATGTCAATTTTATTGTAGAGCCGTCATATATGGCGGCTCCGTTACGGAATAATTTGTTCAATTCGCCATTGAGCCGCAGTTTGAGGCCGCGGGTTTTGACTCGGTCATCGAGCCGCCATGTATGACGGCTCTACTGCGTTTGAGGCCGTTTTTTTGACTCGGCAATCGAGCCGCCATGTATGACGGCTCTACTGCGTTTGAGGCCGATTTTTTGACTCGGTCATCGAGCCGCCATATATGACGGCTCTACTGCGTTTGAGGCCGATTTTTTGACTCGGCCATCGAGCCGCCATGTATGACGGCTCTACTTGCTCAAAATGTCTTGGCTCCAATTGGCGGGGTTGGTGACTATGTAGTGGTTGATGTAAGTCAATTCGTCATAATTCCTCACCATATGGTCGTGGAATCGTGTCTGCCAGACCATTTCAAGCCCGGCCTTATGTGCCTCACGAGTGACCGCAGCCTTGAACTGGCCGACAAGGTGCGACACCTTTCCACAACGTGCAGCCACCTGACTCATGGCGTTGTCGTTCTGTTGGTTGCATGAATCGGATTTGGTCTTGCCTTTGCTCACTTGTATCAACAGATGCACATGATTCGGCATTACCACATGGCTCCACAACCGGCATTGGGGATGCGAGTCAACAATGTGAGAAATGCATTTCTCAACGATGGATCCCAGAGCGGACAACTGCATCACACCTTCATGTACGCGGCCAAACAGATGCCGCTTGTCGTGTGTGCAAATTGTGATGAAGAAAACTCCATCGCTGTAGTCAATCCACTCGGCCCTGACAGTTTCGACTCGAAATTTGTCTTTGTACAGCGCCATTCCATTTTATTGTAGAGCCGTCATATATGGCGGCTCCGTTACGGAATAATTTGTTTCAATTCGGCCATTGATCCGCAGTTTGAGGCCGCAGGTTTTGACTCGGTCATCGAGCCGCCATGTATGACGGCTCTACTGCGTTTGAGGCCGTCATACATGGGGCGGATGAGTGGGGTTACTTCACAATCACCTTTTTGCCGGCGTGGATGTAGATGCCGGGGGCGGGGGTCAGCGTGCGCTGGCCGCTGATGCTGTAGTAGTAGGGGTCGTTGGCCTGGATGGGCGACACATGGACGTCTTCGACGGCAACCGACGAGTCTTCGGTGAAGATGGATTTCTCGAAGTATTCCACCACATAGCTCGAGGGAGCGCCATACTGGTCGCGGCACATGAACACGCCCCAGGGCTGGTCGATGGTGATGGTCTTGTTCTCGATGTCGATCACGCAGTTGCAGGCCGTGCCGCCGTTGTAGGCGTACTGCACATACTCGCCGTCGAGCCAGTAGCGCGAGGTGCGGCTGTCGGCACCCTTGCGGGCGGCGGCGAGCAGGGCGAACTGGCTGAGCTTGCCGAAGGCGTTGGAGTACTCGCTGGCGGTGCTGGCCTTCGAGAAGTAGTAGCCCGTGAAGCTGAAGGTGATGGTCTTGCCATCTTCGCTGACCAGGAAGTTGTGGTTGCCCTCGTTGGTGAACTCGATGTTGCAGGCGTTCTGCAGGCAGGGGTTGTCGTAGAAGTTGTTGACGGTCAGGCGGCCATAGCATGCCGAGCCGTTCTGGTAGGTGGGTTCCCACTGCACTTGCACTTGCTCTTCGCCCACGATCATCGGTGCGCCGGTATAGTCGGTGCGGGTCATTTCCCATGTGAAGGCCTCGGGCCACTCGGCGGGGATTTCGGCATAGGTCTGCTTGTCGACAGCGCCGGCCTGCAGGCCAAACAGGGCCGAAAGGAGAAGGAGATAACTTTTCTTCATAATGATTGTTGTTTTAGTTGAAGTGAATAATGATTGATTGAATTAGTTTTTGATGCACGGGCCACCTCCGGCCCGGCGCTGCTGCGCGCCAGGCCCGGGGTGGCGGTGCGGGTTGTCAGTTGCTGTAGCGGCCGAGGATGATGTTGATGATGATGTTCATGTCGATGGTGTCGATGAGTCCATCGTTGTTGATGTCGCCAATGGGCGTGTCGTAGCGGCCGAGGATGGAGTTGATGACCATGTTCAGGTCGATGGTGTCGACGAGTCCGTCGCCGTTCAGGTCGCCATACACGCCGGTGTCGGGTTCACCCACATAGAGCATCACCGAGGCCGAGAGCGTGGTGTTGACGGCCGAGGTGGCGGTGATGGTGACGGTCTTGTAGCCGTCTTTGAGCTTGGGTGCGCGTGCCGGTGCGCCGGCGGGCAGCGGCTTGGCGGTGACGAGTCCGTTGGCGTCGACGGTGGCCACGCTCTCGTCGCTCGAAGTCCAGGTCACGCTTTGGTTGGCCCCGGCGGGGGCTACGGTGGCGACGAGCTGCAGCGTGCCGCCAGGCTCCACGACGGCCTCGTCGGCGTCGGTCACGTTGAGCGTGACGCCCGTGGGTGCCACGGCGGGGAACTTGAAGGTGGAGCCGTCGGTGTAATACAAATAGGTGTTGGTGATCGAGCCCATCCACTCCTCGGTGGAGGGCGAGCAGAGCGACCACGGGGTGTCGAAGGTGAGGCGGTACTCGTTGCCGTGGCCGGTGATGTTCCAGCGCGTCGTGCCGTCGGTGCCGTAGCAGAAGTAGTTGGCGCCGGTGTCGTAGTCGGTGTAGAGCAGCTGGGGCTGGATTTCGAAGGTGGAGTCGGCGCGCATCTCAATCTGGTCGTCGTTGATATAGGTGCTCAGGCCGAAGAAGTTGTAGATGGCCAGTCCGCCCTCGTGGGTGACGCCGGTCTGGCCCATGAGCACGTCGTCGATGTAGTTTTCACCCTCGTAGGTGTAGGCCATCTTGCCGTTGGTCTTCTTCATGAGCGTTCCGGTGCCGATGACGTAGTAGCCGGTGCCGTCGGTGGTGGACAGAGCCCACTTGCCGCTCAGGCGTATGCCGCCGGAGTAGATGGTGCCGGTGATGTTGCCCGTGGGGTTGTCGTAGTTCACGAGGTTGGCGGGCGAGTAGCCGTCCACGTTGATGCACAGCTGCGGGGCGATGGTGATGGTGCCGGAGCCTCCGCTCATGCTCACGGTGGCCTTGATGTCGTTGGCCAGCGAGCCGGCCCACCAGCCGCTGATCACGATCTGGTTGTTCGACAAGCCCTTCTTGATGGTCACGGTGAAGAAGTCCTGCGTATAGTTGGAGAAGTCCCACGACGAGTAGTTCACCATCCAGGTGCCATAGAGGTCGCTGATGCCGCTGATGCCCGCCTTGCGCGGGCCGTTGGCCACCGGGGTGAGCTGCATGAACACCTCGTCGGCAGCGGGCTCAGGTGTCTGGGCGGTGGGCAGTGTCGACAGCAGTTGCAGTTTGTTTGCCGAGCGGTCGGCCAGCCGACCGGGCGTTGCCATGGCCGGCAGCAGAGCCAGCACCATGGCGAGCAATGAGAGAACACACTTTTTCATCTTGATTCAATTATATTAATGGTTATGAGTCGCGGCCGCCAGCCTAGGCGGCCTAATGTCAGCTTTACGCAGCTTTTGAACTGGCAAAGGTAGACAACATTCTCAAAACTCGCAAACTTTTGCGATAAAAAGTCGCAAATTGCCACATCTTTTAACATGAACATTAAGCGTCGCTCGCATTGACGGTTGCTTGGAGATGGTTCGCTGGCGGGGGGCGAGTGGATTAAAATTCGTTAATTTCACTTTGCATTACCCTGCGATTGAGCGAAAGGCATTATTTTTGCAAGTTATTCATTGAAAAACCGAATTGGCATATGGCAATTAATGATAAGGAAACCAAAAAGAAAGAGCAAGAATACGTGCGTCAGACCGGCAGCCTGCGCGAGCGCCTGGGCCGCGTGAAGGGCACCCGCTGGGTGCGCTTCGGCATCGTGGCGGCCATCTACGTGGGCTGGACCATCTGGATGGGCAACCCCTGGCTGCTGCTGGCGCTGCCGCTGCTGGCCGACATCTACCTGACGCAGTTCATCCCCTGGGGGGCGTGGAAGGGCTGGAAGCCCGGCATCAAACGCACCATCATGAGCTGGGTGGACGCTATCGTCTATGCCCTGGTGCTGGTCTACTTCCTGTTCCTGTTCGTGGGGCAGAACTACCAGATTCCGTCGTCGTCGCTCGAGAAGACGCTGCTCACCGGCGACTTCCTGTGGGTGAACAAGATGGTGTACGGCCCCCGCGTGCCGCAGACTCCGCTCCACTTCCCGCTGGCGCAGAACACGCTGCCCGTGCTCAACTGCAAGAGCTACATCGACCAGCCTCAGCTGGAGTACCACCGCCTGAAGGGCGTGCGCAGTGTGGAGCGCGGCGACATTGTGGTGTTCAACTTCCCCGCCGGCGACACCGTGGCCCTGCGCTGCCCCAACCCCGACTACTACACGCTGTGCTACGACCGCGGCCGCGACGCCGTGTGGAGCAACCCCGAGGAGTTCGGGCAAGTGGTCTACCGCCCGGTGGACCGCCGCGACAACTACGTGAAGCGCTGCCTGGGTCTGCCGGGCGAGCGCCTGAGCATCCGCAACGGCGTGGTGCACATCGACGGCAAGCCGCTGCCGCAGCCCGAGAATGTGCAGTTCCGCTACGTGGTCATGACCGACGGCACCCCCATCAGCGACGCGCTCTTCGACGAGCTGGGCGTGAGCAAGGACGACCGCAACGGCAACGGGCAGGTGTATGAGCTGCCGCTCACCGCCGCCATGAAGAGCCAGCTCGAGGCCATGCCTTGGGTGAAGCAGGTGGCCCTGGTCGACGACCAGTTCCTGGCCCTGAACAACCCCGACTACCTGGCCTACGACCGCATGGTGACCTACCCGCTGGGCACCGACCTGGGCTGGACGCACGAGAACTACGGCCCCATCTGGATTCCGAAGAAGGGCGTCACCATCAAGCTCCACGCCCGCTCGCTGCCGCTCTATGAGCGCTGCATACGCAACTACGAGGGCAACACGCTCGAGGTGAAGGACGGCAAAATCTACGTCAACGGCAAGCAGACCGACACCTACACCTTCAAGATGGACTACTACTGGATGATGGGCGACAACCGCGACAACTCGCTCGACTCGCGCTACTGGGGCTTTGTGCCCGAGGATCACATCGTGGGCACGCCCATGATTGTGCTCATCTCGTTCGACAAGGACAAGCCCTTCTTCGGCGGCGGCATCCGCTGGAACCGCGTGTTCAAGACGCCCAACCCCGACAAGAAGTAGCCCACACACACGCAACGGGCACAGGTTATGGAACACCGCTCAGTGTCGATGTCCGCTGGCTCCGTGCGCTGGTGGGCCGCCGCTCTGGCCGCCCGCCGCGTGGCCATCCTGACCGACGAACGCCCATGCGGCGCGCGCCACAGCCACCACCGCTACGCCATCCTCGGTCCGGGTGGCGTGCAGCAGCTCGCGGTGCCCATTGCCGGCGGCTCGCGCCACGCGGCCACGCCCATGAGCCAGGTGGGCATCAGCGAGCACGCCAACTGGCGGCACACCCACTGGGGCGCGCTCTACTCGGCTTACGGACAGACACCCTATTTCGACCACGTGGCCCCCGACCTGCACGACGTGGTCTTCGGCGGGCAGACGCTGCTGCTCGACTACAACCGGCAGCTGGCGCGGCTCATCGTCGACTTCATGCAGCTGCCCGTTGAGCTGACCTACTGCCCGTCCGACGCCGCGGCCACCCTCGCCCCGCTCGATGCCATCGCCACCCGCGACGCAGCCTACTACCAGCTCTGGAGCCGGCGCCACGGCTTTCAGCCCGGCCTGAGCGTGCTCGACCTGATGATGAACGAAGGCCCCGAAGGCATCTTCACCCTGATGAAAATGACAGGGGATTGACGCCCAAAACACCGCTGCAAGCACCACCCGCCCCCCAGTGGCGAAAGCATCAGTGAGGCTGCATCAAACGGCCATACACACCACACACACCCGTAAATTGCCACATCTTCTACCATTATTGCCACACTCCACTTCAACGGATTCCTTCAAGCCATCAGCGCAACAGTGTTATCAAAAAAAAAAATACAAACATACGCTAAATCTCTACCATTTTTGATAATTTCTTTATACTTTTGTTGTCGTTTTATTGAGATTCACACTATTGTTTTAACCATTCGCTTAAATAACTATATTATACACAAACATTTATCAATCTGCCGATTTTCGCCACGCCTGCGTTAGCAGCATGGCGACAAATCTGCGCTAATGACCACAATCATTATGAAAACATTCAACACCCCCACAGCCGAGCCGTCAGCCCTGCCTGCGCCCACAGGCAAGAAGATGAGGCGCATGCTGCTCGCAGCCCTCACCCTTCTGCTCGCCCTACCGTCGGCGGCACAAGCGCTTTTGCAACCTGAGGGGCATTTCGTGGAATACGCGAAATCGCTTCCAGCAGTTGTTTCACGTTCGTTTGATACAAACCTCGACGTGAAAGATAATCCAGCAACAGATGTTTCTACTCCCGAACGTCAGAAAGCCCCTGCCCGCGTTTCCGACTACAGCGGAGGTGTGTATGACATGGTAGATGTGTATGTGGAAAGCTCACAAACGCAAACTACCACTGTTTGCGATGGCACATCTACTCAAGCAAAAGTCCCCTTTTATGGTTTTTATTTTGATACTGATGAAACAGCATCCCAGATGATTTATCCGGCTGAACTTTTATCAGCGTTAACACCTGGAGATAAAATAACTCAGCTTACTTTCTATGCCAATTCTAAGAATTCAACTCAATGGTCGTATTTGGCATCTTCAACTGTGGCGTTATTTGTCAGCGAAACTTCGAGCAATACAATCGCTGATTTAACTGCGATGAACAACAATCGTAATAGCATGACACTATGTTATATCGGTAAACTCTCATATAACGCAAATCGAGCTACTGCCACTATCACATTTAATGAGCCTTACATTTGGTATGGCGGGAACCTGATTATTGACACTTATGTTTATGAATCTGGATCTTATTATACAAATAATTCCTTTGCGTGGTACGGAAAGACGGGGTATTCAACTGGTGTTAGCATCAACAATTATTACACCGGGTCTGGGTCTACAGCTAATACACTAAAATTCCAATTCCTGCCCAAAATGACCATCACCTACACCTCGAAGGTGGCTTCAGGCAGTCAGACCAAGGCTCATGTGACGTACGACAGACCTTTCTTTGAGTCAAAAACTTACAACTGGACCGACAGCACAGGTCAATCACACACCAATAATCTCGCCGAAATAGCAACCGACCCCGACCAGATTATTGCTATGATGCGTAAGATTTATACTGACCCTGAAATCCCAGGTAATCTCAAACGTGGTTATGGTACGGATGGTACAAAAGCCTTCGATGAACCATATAATGATGTTTATTATGCAGGTGTAGGTACTCCAAATTTGTCCAATGATACGTTTGTGTTTGAGGATTATGGATGGGATATTGAAGGAAACTTGGATACATGGCGATATTCTCATAATACAAATTCCGGAACTCAGTATTCCTATGTGTCAACTGTTGATACGGTGCAATACAAACCTGATTATGATGGATTGACTGTTTTGTTGGTTGAACTTGTGGACGACTATTCTTATTCGAAACTCGTTCAAGAATATAATGCAACAACTATCAACAGTGCTAAGGAGCGTCTCCGCTTCTTCATGAAGAAAACCATCAAATCAGCACGCATCATCAGTGAAGCAAAGCGTACGGGAGCAGACTTGGACCGTGGCACCTTGTTCAAGGTTGACTGCGACAAAATGAACAAGTTCTTCTTCTTAGCGAAAGGGCAGTTGCGTTGGGTGCTCAATTCATTTGAGGCCGAATCAGAAGACACCTATACGGGGTCGGATGGCAAAACTCACAATTATATCTTAGGAACCACTTGGTGTGCACCACCATGTTTTATTTATAGTGACTACTATAACACGCATACCATCGCCGACAACTACGGTTACCTTATGTTCTTCCACATGTTCGAGCAATTCAGCCCTGTGGCTACTGATGCAACGGCCGGCTTGGACGACATCTATCAAGGTTTGGTGAATATGGACTCTTACGGTGTGGATCATGATTGTGCATCCATTCCCAACCTCAACCACCAGTTCATGATGTACGGCGAGGATTCTGAAGCAAAAGACTGCCAGGATGTGCGCGACCTGATGTTCTTCGTGCCCGACTATCGCATGATGAAATGGAAACCTGCTACCGTCACAGAAGAAGTGTACGGTCGTGATCCTGCTATGTTTGAGAAGTATCTGAACTACAATAAAGAGCATCAACCTAAGATGGGGCTCTATGTGATTCGTCAGAACGAAATCACGGGAGTACAAGTGGGAACCGATGCCGACTCGCTCTACCGCCTCAACTTGAATTGGGTCAGCAATTTGGACAATTTCCTTCCTGGCGATGAGCAAGAGTTCGAACTGTTCCAGGTGGTGGTCGACGACGATGGCAACGAGACCTATGTCCCCGTCTATTACCGCAATGCCAATGGCGAATACACCGATTCGCTGGGCAATGTGCTGGCCGACCAGTCGAACCCGGTGCCCATCAAGCTCTATCTGGGCGCAGGTGCCGAGAAGAATTATCCCGATGTGTTTGTCGACATGCAGACCAACAGCCAAATGGTGACTTATGCCATCCGTGGTCGCGACAAGGGCCACTTCCTGGGCCTTAAGATGTCGAACCAGCAGAGCTATGTGATTCCCGGCCTGGACAAGAACGAGAAATTGGTGCTCAACGACGCCACCTACTACAGCCGCTACAACCCCGACACACAAAAGAACTGCTACTCCAACAAACTCGTCATCACCAACGATGACTTGGGCCTGAGAGTGAATGACCTTCAAGGTGGCTCAGCAGGTGCGAATGCAACCCGCCTCGATGTCTACCGCATGCATAACGAACTTGTCGAGGGTGAGAGCCAAACGGTAAAGGAACTGGTGGTCTCGCTGAAGGTTGGCAACAAGAATGAACGAAGAATGGATGTCACCTGGGGCGAGCAGGCCGACTCGACGGAATTCCCCATTGGAAAGTCAGACGCCAACAAGCCCAGTCAAATCCATGCAGGCTATCATGTTAATTCGATTGGCAGCACTTACAATTACAACACCAAGACGACCAACGGAGTACAATATGTTGTCTTCAACAACCTGGTGATTTACGACAACTTCACCGCCGACGTGTCGGAGAATCAGCATCCTGGTCTGTATCAGTACAAGATTGAGACCAACTACACCGATGAGACTATTACCGAAGGTTCAGCCTACAGCAACACCTATCGTGTGCCTGTTTACAAGACCATGTCGCAAATCAGTGGCTCGTTCACCAAGGAAGAGGTGGATGCCGATGTCGAGTTCCCGACCATAGGCTTACTGCCCAGTGTGGAGTTCGGAGCCCAGCTGCGCTACAGCAGCAAGACCGAGATTTTGCGCTACGACGCCTACCGCTGGAATGCCGATGAAGAGCGATTCATCATCGATGAGGTGTATGAAAACGACAGCGAGCAAGACCTCCCGCCCACGGGCATGGCCGGCAACCAGGACGGCAGCTACACCGTGAGCATGAACGACGTGCTCAACCAGCCGGAATACTACACCACCTCGACGGTGGCCGTGGCCCCCGGCGAGACCGACAAGTGGGCAAACTTCGTCGACAAGTATGCCGAGAGCAATCCCGGCGCCTATGTCTACGCTCCGGTGATTGAGACCTTTGCCACGGGCAAGGATGCCAACGGCAACGTCCGCCGCGACTACAACACCTATGGCGGTCCGCTGCAGAACGCCGCCACCGGCCGCATCGATGTGACGCTGCGCGACGCTCAGAAGGGCAGTTACACCTTCCGCAACGACGATGGAGTGGCCTACACCTACTACACGATGGCGCTCGACTGGAAGGCCATCGTCGACAACATCCAGCTCATTCCGCGTGGCTACGACATCTACAAGATTCGCGCCTGGCGCAAAATCGACCCCCAGTATCTGGGCGAGGAACTCAGCGACCGCCAAGCGCGCATGGGCAACGACAACGGCGAGTATCTGTTCGAGGAGTTCACCTACCTGGATGTGAACAAGACCGATCCGGCCCCGGCCCTTGGCAACATCACCGTTGGGCCGAACAACGAGAAGAGCGGCACATTCGGCGCCATCGACGTGAACGCTCCCGGCAGCCCGGTGACCGAAATTCCCGTCACCTTCGTGGTGCGCCTCTACTTCACGAGCATGGCCGAGCTGGCCACGCTGCCCACTCCCAGCTTCCAGCCCGGCACTCCGCGCCGCGCCGGCGAGACAGCCGATGGCAAGTACTACATCAGCGAGATTGAAATCAACACCACGCTGAAGGGCGGCAGCGACCAGATTGTCACCGCTGTCAACGACCTGAACTACCGCGAGGTGGAGCAAGTGATCTACTACAACACCACGGGCATGGCCAGCAGCAAGCCGTTTGCCGGTGTGAATGTGGTGGTGACACGCTACACCGACGGAACCACAGTAACCTCCAAACAGGTGCGCTGACAGAGGCCTGACCGACTGATTATAGCAGCCGCGCGACTCGACAGTCGTGCGGCTGTTGCTATCTTTGATGATGTGCAACGACGAGCACCCCACCACCCCACGCCGGTGCGCCTGCCGACGATTGACCGATTATTTCGCATCGCGCAGTGGATGCTGAGACTTTCGGCTACATTAAATAATGTTAAATACCAGCAAAACCAATGTTTTACAACATAATTCCACAACACAAAAGCGCGTCGCGCACATCAAAAACAGCTCCAGAAATCGGGCCGACGGCATGCCAACAAGCCCGAGATCCAGAGGCGACGAGCAGGCGTAAACGGCTGATTACCGAACAGTTGCACACGCATTGACAGCCTTCCTGGCGCAGCGCGGCCACGGCAGGCCACCGCCCCCTCGGCACGCAGGACAGCCATGGCCGGACAAGGAGGCAGGCATTTGGCCGATTCGACAAAAACACCTACCTTTGCAAGCATAAATCTATTGCACGAAGCGGCCGCCCTGCGGCACTTCTATGTATTCCCAATGAGCCCGTGAGGGCTCCATCCGCAAAAAGTTGAAATCATTTAGTCTAAATTTCCCTACGCCACCAGCGACGGCCAAACATGCGAATGCGAACCCCGCACGCAGTGGCAATGTGAAGGCATACCGCCAGCCGACGGCATGCCTTCATTTTTTTTGCGAGCGTGGGCTGACGACGGCGAAAAAGGTGGGGGAAAACCGTATTATTGTGGCCTGTGGGAGCAATTCGCTTGGCCATTTGGGCGATTTTGACTAATTTTGCAGGTTGTAATAAAACTCAAGTTTCTAAAGTGGCTTTGCCCCTTTAGGAAACTTGAGGATTAGTGATGAAAGATTAGGGATTAGGGATGCGGCATTTTGGTCGTAAGTCCGCAAGCTTTGAAAAAAATCATCACTCATCTCTAATCCTCAAGTTCTGAAGTGCGACAGCGCTTTAGAAACTTGAGTAATAAAACTTCAAGACCGAAATGGAACCTATCTACAAACGCATCCTGCTCAAGCTGAGCGGCGAGTCGCTGGCTGGCGGGCAGGGCCATGGCATCGACCCGCAGCGCGTGTCCGACTACGCGCGGCAAATCAAGCAAATCGTGGACCTGGGCGTGCAGGTGGCCATCGTGATTGGCGGCGGCAACATCTTCCGCGGCCTTGCCGGCGCGGCCACGGGCGTGGACCGCGTGAAGGGCGACCAGATGGGCATGCTGGCCACGGTGATCAACTCGCTGGCGCTGTCGTCGGGGCTCGACGCCGTGGGGCAGCCGTCGCAGGTGTTCACCGCCATCGCCATGGTGCCCATAGGCGAGCACTACAGCAAGTGGCGCGCCATCGCCGCCATGGAGCAGGGCCGCGTGGCCATCATGTCGTGCGGCACGGGCAACCCGTTTTTCACCACCGACACCGGCTCGGCGCTGCGCGGCATCGAGCTGGAGGCCGACGTGATGCTCAAGGGCACACGCGTCGACGGCATCTACACCGCCGACCCCGAGAAAGACC